>DASTYK010000091.1 GCA_035764935.1 Longimicrobiales bacterium
TGATCCGCACGGGTGGCGAGCAGCGCCTGAGTGATTTCCTGCTGTGGGAGGCCGCGTACGCCGAGCTGTTCTTCACGAGCTGCCGGTGGCCGGACTTCGATGCGGCGGCGCTGGAGGCCGCGCTGGAGGAGTACTGCGGGCGGGAGCGTCGCTTCGGCTGCGTGGACGCGCCGCGCGAGCGCACGGCCGGACTGGCGAGCGCACGCTGAACGAAATCATCCATGGTTCACTGACACCGGACGGACACGATGACAGTCTTGAAACGCGTGCGCGACGCTCTCCTCATCAGCATCGTCTGGGCGTTTGCCTGGGCGCCTGTCGCCATTCTCGCGGGTCTCGTGATCGACCCCGACAACTCGATGGACGAGATGTGGTTCATGATCGGCGCGCTGCCGGGCGTTCTGTGCGGCGTCGTCTTCGCGGTGCTGTCCGGCCTTGCAGGGGGCGACCGCTCCAGCACCACGGCGCTCGCGCGTGCGGCGCTGCTCGGTGCGCTGAGCGGCGTGATCGTGGGGATCCTGCCATTCCTGGTGGGCGAGTCACAGGTGGCGATGCCGGAGTAGCTGTTCGCGGTGCTCGTGATCGCCCCATTTGCGCTGATGAGCGCGGCGTCGGCGGTGGCGACGGCGATGTGGGCACGCAGGCGGAATCGCCTTATCGCACCACCAGCGTGAGTCGGAGCAGCCCGGGCTCGGCGACGTCGATCTCGTAGCTGCGCACGACGCGCGTCGTGGCGACGGTGAGCCGCACCGTCGCGCCCGGCTCGAATCCGCACAGCAGGAAGCTGCCGTTCTCCGCGGTCATCGCCGTGCGCGTGCGCGCCGGGACCTCTGCACGGGCGAGTGAGTCCTCCGCGGGTGCCCACAGCGCAGCCACGCTCGCCCCGGGAATCGCCGCTCCCTCCGCAGCGTCCACCACGAATCCCGCGATCGCGGTGCGCCCGTCGGCGGTCGGGCGCTCGGCGCAGCCCTGCTGGCGCGGGATGCCGAGTGCGACGCGCACCGTTCCGCGCGCCGGTACCACCACGCGCAGCGGCTGGACCGGCAGGCCCAGCGAATCCGCGGCAGGGTGAACGAACGCGACCTCGTGCTCGCCTGCAGCGACGTTGCGCAGCAGGAACTCGCCGCGCGCACTGGTCACGACCGCGCGGCCACCGGACACGAGGAACACGGTCGCGCCCGGCAGCGGGCGCGCATGCAGGCTGTCGTACACGACGCCGCGGATCGTCGCACTCCCCGCGGCGGAAGCGCCGGGGCGTGCGATGAACTGCACGGTGCCGCCCTCCTCCCGGATGCGCATGCCCCTGCGCTCCGCGTTGCGCAGCCGGACACCCGCGCTGGCATTCGCCTCACTCGCCGTGCTGCGCGTCGACACGGTGGGAGGCAGTTGCGGCATCCGGAGCCACCAGTGCTGCACGATCCACGCGCCGTTCGGCAGCCGGCGGAACGCGACGCTGCCGCCGAACTGCTCGGGCGGGACGTCGACCGGGAGCAGGTGACGCGTGAAGCGGAAGTCCAGGTGCTGCAGCTCAGACGTGCGCTCGTCGACCCAGAGCGTGCCCGTGATGTCCGGCAGGCGGTGCTCCTCGATGGGCTGGAAGCCGAGCCCGACCAGGCCGGCCCGATTGCGCGCATCGCGCACGACGCGGAAGCAGTGCGTGTCCAGGAAATCGTCCGACAGCAGCGCCGCCGCATCGAGCGCGAAGTACTGCAGCACGTTGTCCGGCAGCAGCCGGATGTAGCCGCGCGCCGCCAGGTCGCTGACGGGTGCGCTCAGGAACGCGGCCCGGCCGTACCCGGACTGCAGGCGCGTCTCCTGCTCGAACACCTCCTTCGACAGCAGCCCGCGTGTCCGCTGGAACAGCATGGCCTGGAACGGCACACCCGTCTGCCGCTCCGCCCAGCGTGCGACCGACAGCGCCTTGCGCACCTCCTCCCACAACGCCTGTGTCTGCGCGCCCAGCTCCCGTGACAGGTCGCAACGGCCGCTCGTCGATGCGCTGAGCTCCGCCAGCTTTACCGGATCCACCGGCACGACGATGTCCCGGGTCACGACCGCTTCGATGCCGACCTGCAGCGGCTCCGTCGTCGTGCTGGCGTGGCCGAGCCGTTCGACCCGCACGCGGAAACTCCCGGCGGCCGGTGCGGTCAGGTGGTACGCGCCGGCCGCGTCCGTGAGGATGGCGGTGATCGCTCGCCCGGCGGGCTCGAGCAGGGTCACGAACGCACCGGCCACCGGCAGGCCGGTGTCCTGGTCGGTCACCCTGCCCTGGACGCGCTGTGCGGTCGCGTCAGACGCACTGATCAGGACGGCGGCGAACAGCAGGCAGGCGTTGCGGATGCAGAGCATACGCGCCTTCGTGCTCGGGGAGGAGGAGGATCCCTGAAACATGCCGCGGCGCCAGCGGCGACGCCATGGCGCGGGGTCGGCGCGAATGCCTCCGGACTGTGTCATGCCCCGGCAATCCACCCGGAACGAAAGGGACGCCCCGCCCCAACATGATTGCATCCGGGGGAGGCCGGTTGAATACTCGTCCGCCGCGC
>DASTYK010000092.1 GCA_035764935.1 Longimicrobiales bacterium
CTGCAGCGCCAGCTCGAGGAAGAAGCGCGCCGCACGGCGGAGCTGTACGAACGGGTCTCCACGGAAGCCGAGCGTCTCGAGCGCATGGTGCAGGAGCGCACGCGCGAGCTGCTGGCGCTGCAGGAGGCGCGCGCGCACGAGCGTCGGCTCGCCGCGGTCGGCCAGCTCGCGGCTGGCGTCATGCACGACGTCAACAACGCGCTCAATCCGATCATGGCGGCCGCCTACCTCCTCGAGGCCAACGCGAACAACCCGGAGGCGGTGCGCGACTACGCGCAGCGCATATCGAAGGCAGCGGAGACGGGGGCCGCGACAGCGGCCCGCGTGGGACGCTTCATCCGCCAGGATCCCGTGCAGGGCGACGGCGATGGCGTCGTGGACCTGGCCGTGATCACCGAGGAGGTCGTCGCGATGACCCGCCCCCTCTGGCGCGAGCGGTCGCGCGGCGGCGTCATCGCCTACGAGGGCGAGCTCACGACCGGCACGCTCGTGCGGGGCATCGCGGGGGAGCTGCGCGAAGCGTTGCTGAACCTCGTGCAGAATGCCCTGGACGCGATGGCCGGCGGAGGCACGATGCGCATCCGCGTCCGGGCGGCCAATGGCCACGGCATCGTGGAGGTCACCGACACCGGCGTCGGCATGTCGTCCGAGGTGCGCGAACGCGCCTTCGAGCCGTTCTTCACGACGAAGGGACGCCACGGCACCGGCCTCGGGCTCGCCGAGGTCTACGGGGTGGCGCGCCGCCATCGGGGGCATGCGGAGATCGACTCCGTGCTGGGCCAGGGGACGACGGTTCGTCTCGTGCTTCCGCTCGTCGCACCGTCGGAAACGATGGCCGCGCCGGTAACGCCGCGGCCGCGGATCGCCCGCCGCATCCTGCTGGTGGAAGATCAGCCCGACAACCGCGAGTTCATCCAGGCGGTACTCGAGTCGGATGGGCATGCGGTCACGGCCGCGAGCACGGTGGCGGAGGCGATCGCCCGGCTCACGGAGCCCGCCCAGCGCTTCGATGTCGTCGTCAGCGACATCGGGCTGCCGGATGCAAGCGGGTGGGACCTCGTCAGCTACGTCCGCACGTGCTGTCCTTCGATGCGCGTGGGCGTGGTCACCGGATGGGAGCCGCGCAGCAACGCGGGACCCACGCCGGATTTTCTCCTGCGCAAACCTGTCCGCACGAACGAACTGCTTGCGCAGGTGGCCGCCACGAACACTCATGCTGCGCCTGCCGATGCCGGCGAGCGAGCGGGTGCGCGCGGTGCTACTATACCTGCGGACTCCTGAACCAACCGATGCCCGATTCGTCCGCCCCGATTCGTATCCTTCTCGCCGAAGACGACGACAACGCCCGCAGCCTCGTCGCGGACCTGCTCGCGTCCCTCGGCCATATCGTCGTCGCCGAGGCCAGCAATGGCCGTGAGGCGATCGAGCTGGCCCGCGACGTCGTGCCCGACGTCGTGCTGCTCGACGTGCACATGCCCGACGGGTCGGGCATCGAGGCCGCCGAGTCCATCACGCAGGCGCTCCCGGGCGTCGCGGTCGTGCTGTTCAGCGGCGACGAGACGGTGACCCTGTCCGACCGCGACGTCGCCGCGACGGCGGCGATCGCCTTCCTGCCGAAGCCGACGCCGCCGCGGATGCTCGACTCCACGCTGCGCCTTGCGGCGCAGCGTGCCCGCGAGCTGGCCGGCGCGCGCAAGGACGCCGAATCCGCGAAGGCCGCGCTCGAGAACCGCAAGACCATCGAGCGCGCCAAGGGGATCCTCATGCGTCGCACCGGGTCCTCCGAGCAGGAGGCGTATCGCATTCTCCAGCGCACGAGCCAGGATCGCTCCGTGCCGATGGTGGAGATCGCGAAGGCGGTGCTGGCCTCGGAGCCCGGGGCGCAGTAGCGTTTCGCGGGCAGGTCCCGGGGCGGCGCAGGAATGCGCCGCCCTTGTTGCCGTGGGTCACGCCCCCTTCCCCCTGCGCGCGTTGACGGCGGCGCCTTGCCGCGCCACGGTCGTGCCTCGCGGGACGCCGGTTACCCCGCCGACGCGCGCTCCCGCTGGTCCGCAATCCCCGACGCCAGGACGAGTGTCCCGAGGACCAGCCCGCTGCTCACGAGGAACGGGAGCTCGACGACCCGGTCGAACGCCAATCCGGCGAGTACCGGGAAGATCACGCGGGCGATGCCGCCGAACGTCTGCTGCACACCCATGTAGAGCCCGCGCTCGTGGCTCGGGATTGCGCGCGAGAGCAGCGCGGTGACGCACGGGAAGGTGAACGCGGTGCCAAGCGGCAGGAGCGCCACCGCCAATGCCAGGGGAACGTATGAGACCCCGGCGCCGCCGCCGATCATCGGGGTGAATGGGAGCGACGCGAGCCCCATCGCGAGCAGCGTGATGCCGACCCGCGACAGCTTCGCCTCACCGAACCGGTCGACCATCCGGCCCAGCAGCAGCGCCCGCGTGAGCACGGCGAGCGTGCCGATGTACATGTAGAAGAAGCCGATGGTGCGCTCGGTGACGCCGAACCGCCGGGCGAGGAAGAGTGCCAGCACGGCATTCGCGCCGTGGAAGGCCCCCATGCCGATCGCATAGATCCAGATCAGGCGCGAAGCGGGCTCGCCGGAGTGCGTCACGACCTGGAGCACGGCCTCGCGTGACCGCCCCTTCCGGCGGGGCTGCGCGGCCGCTTCCGCCATGTCGCGCGATTCGCTGAGGAACCGGAACGCGAAGCCGATGTTGATGACGCAGAGCGCCGCGGCGAACAGCCCCGGTCCCGCATGACCGAACGTCGTCGTCAGCGACCCCAGCACCGGGCCGAGCGCCACACCGGCATTCGTGGCCGCGGAGAGCCACCCCAGTCCCTTGGCCCGCTCGTTCGGCGGAACGGCATCGGCGACGTAAGCCTGGATCACGCCCACCGTGCCGCCGCCGGCACCCTGCACGATCCGCGAGAGAAAGAGCAGCCAGAGCGAGTCCGCGTACGCGAACACGACGTACGCGAGCGCGGACGAGGTCAGCCCCACGAGCAGCGCGGGGCGGCGTCCGTAGCGATCGGAGAACCGCCCCCAGATCGGCGCGCTCGCGAGCTGCGCGACCGAGAACGACGACACCAGCGCCCCGACGACGAGGCCGCCCGCGCCGAGCTTCTGTGCGTAGAACGGCAACAGGGGGAGCACCATGAGGAGCCCCACCATGTCGACGAACGCGGTGATCATCAGGACGGAGAGCTTGCCCATTCAGCCTTCGAGGAATCGTGAACCCTGCCGGCGCGGGCGGGTCGTGCTCAGGTCTCCGTCTTCCCCAGCGCGGCCGGCGCCGATGCGCGGCCGACCACCGTCGCCAGCGCGATGATCGTCAGGACGTACGGGATCATCTCGACGAACTGCGAGGGGATCACCTGTGAGCCCTGCAGGTGGATCTGGAACGTCTCCGCGGCGGCGAACAGCAGGCAGGCGAGGG
>DASTYK010000093.1 GCA_035764935.1 Longimicrobiales bacterium
ATGCACGAATCCCCACAGCGGCTGACCGTTGTGGGGATTCCGTTTACCTCATGGTCGCAGTAGGACTCGAACCTACGACCTCACGGATGTGAACCGTGCGCTCTAACCAACTGAGCTATGCGACCTCGACTGACTGTGCCCTGCGGTTCCAGCGACCAACGCACCAGTACTGTCCCAACCTGCGAAGTCGCCGAAGGCAACTGAGCTATGCGACCTCACCAACCTGTGCCCTGCGGTTCCGGCGACCAACGCACCAGTACTGTCCCAACCTGCGAAGTCGCCGAAGGCAACTGAGCTATGCGACCTCGACTGACTGTGCCCTGCGGTGCCAGCGACCAACGCGCCGTCCCTGCGTACCCATACCCCCACGGGGAATCGAACCCCGGTTTTCTGGCTGAGAACCAGATGTCCTAGGCCACTAGACGATGGGGGCGTGTCGGCGCGTGCTGCCGCCGAGCCTTCAAATATAGGAAACGCGATACTGCGGTCAAGCCCGGCTCACAGCGGCAGTTACACGATCCGGCCCTTGCTCTGGGCAGTGAATTGGCCAATACTTGTACATAGCGGCCATGGCCGCGCCCACGAGCAGGCGATGAGTCCGGCCCAGCCGGGTTTTCTCTTCGATATCCAGACATTCTGACCAGCGGTGTACGCGGATGCCCGCGTGCGCCGGTTCGCGAAGGAGCGAGCCATTCGACCGCGTCCCGTTCGGGCGGGCTGCAGGCTGCGTCATCTCCTGGCGTTTGCGGCAGTTCTGCCTTTCGCCCTCACTGCGAGCGCGCATGCGCAGCGCAGCCAGCCGGCTCCGTGGAGCGACATCAAGCCGCCCGCGGAGATCGCGGGCCTTGCGGACGCACGCCCGGCCGCCCCGCTCGAGTTCAGCCGTGCCTGGCTGCGACGGACGGAGAGCGTGCGCATCCGGCGCGCCAAGCTCCTGGCCGCCGGCGAGCTGGACGGTCTCGCACCCGATTCGGCTGCTGCCCTTTCGGCTGCGGTGACCGGCACGCTGCGGGTGCCCGTCATCCCCGTTCGCTACCTCGATGTCCCGCAGCCCTTCCCGCACACGGTGCTTGCGGAGCGCCTGTTCGGCCCGAGCAGCGGCGACACGGTGAGCTACAGCGACTACTGGCGCGAAGTCTCCGGCGGGCTGCTGGAGGTCACCGGCATCGTCGCTCCCTGGGTCAAGCTGAGCGGCACGGCGTCGAGCTATCTCTCCCGCAGCATGTACGGGTGGGGCAGCTTCGGACGCATCGGCGACCTGCGTACCGAGGCGTTGACGATTGCCGATTCGATGCTCGATTTCGGCGAGTTCGACAACGACGGCCCCGACGGGATTCCGAACTCCGGCGACGATGACGGCTACGTCGACTTCGTCGCGTTCCTGTACGCCACCGAGTGCAAGGGTGACGGCCGCGCCGGCGGCATCTGGCCGCACCGTGCGGCGATGGAGCCGTTCACCACGCGTGACCGCACTCCGTCCGGCGAGCGGATCCGGATCGCCGACTACGTGATCCTGCCGGCGCACCAGCCGGGCAGCTGCCAGCCGCTGCACATTGGCGTGCTCGCGCACGAGACGGCACACGCGCTCGGCCTGCCTGACCTGTATGACTACGACGGCTCCTCGCAGGGCATTGGCGCCTGGGGGCTCATGGGCACCGGTGCGCACGCTGCGCCCTTCTCACCGGCGCACCCGGGTGCGTGGGCCAAGGAGCAGCTCGGCTGGGTTCGTGTCGACTGGTTGAAGCCGGGCGAGTCGCTGGCGCTGGATCCGGTCGTCGACGCCCGTGTCGTGAAGCGGTACGACCACGGTGACGGCAGCTACCTGCTGTTCGAGAACCGCCAGCGGAAGGGTTCCGATCGCTTCATCCCCGGCCACGGGCTGCTCGCCTGGCGTATCGATCCCGAGCGTGCCGAGATCGGCGCCTGGAACGTCGATGAGCGACGCGCAGCCGTGCGCATCGTGCCTGCGGATGCATCGATCACGCTGGTCGGCGGCCTGGGTGGCTCACAGAGCGACACGTACCCCGGTGCCTCCGAGCGCAGCGCCTTCATTGCTCCGGTCCGTGGCGGTTTCGCGATCTCCGCCATCGTCGAAGACGACGCTGGTGTGATCACGGCCAAGGTGGCGGTCGGCTACGCGGCGCCCACGGTTCTTCTCTCGCAGCAAGGCGTGCGCATCACGGCGCGGGCCGGAAGCGTTCCGATCACGCAGCGGGTCGGTGTGAGCACGGAAGGCGGCGACGTCGAGTGGCATGCACGCACACGCGCCCGCTGGCTGCGCGTGAGTGAGCAGGACAGCGAGATCGAGTTGCGCGCCGACCCGTCCGGCCTGAAGCCCGGCCTGTATGGCGACACCGTCTACATCCGCGACGGCGAGCGTCGACAGCTCGCTGCACTTCCGGTGAGCATGTACGTGGCGAGCACCGGGATCGGGCAGACGGTCGCGACCGAGCTGCCCTGGAGCTGGGGGCTGGCTGTCGGCACGGGCAGAATCCTGCAGGCGAGTTACGGCTGGGATCCGCTCGGTATGCGCCCGCGCCCCCGCATGCTCACGCTGCGTGAGGGCGACACACACCCATCCACGCTCGTGCGCCTGCCCGCCGACGCGCTCTACGCACCCGTCATGCACGCCGATGGCAGCGCGCACGTGCTCGCACGCGCGCGCGGCCGCAACATGCTCTATCGCATCTCGTCGAACGGCGATGCAGAGCTGGTCGTCGAGGATGTCGGTGGGGACCCCGCGTACGGCCTGACGGAGCTGCCGGACGGTGATCTGCTCGTAGCCGAATGGAGCGGCCGGCTGCTGCGCGTGAATCTCGCGACACGACAGGTCACGACGTATACCGAGCTGCCCGCACGCATCTATCAGATCGCGAGCGACGGCACCGGCATCGTGTACGCCGCGAGCTACGACGGCAACCTGCTGCGCATCGAGCCGGACGGCGAGTACTCCGTGATTCCGACGGGATTCGGTATCGGCAGGTTCGTCGCTCTCACGGCGACGCCGGACGGAACGGTGTTCGTCGCGGAGCGCGGCGGCAGCGGGCGCATCCTGCGCATCGACCAGCGCGGGCAGCAGCACCTGGTGTTCCGCCGGCCGGGCGCGGAGTTCTATGGACTCGCGCTCGCCCGCGACCACTTCGTCTATGCGCTCGACCTGGCCGCTCGCGAGCTGCTGCGCTTTCCGCTCGATGCGGGGATCAACACGCCGGCGCTTGCGGCAGGAAACTGATCGTCTCCTGCCGCAGCGCGCGTGTGCCTACTTCTTCTTCTCGCCTTCCAGCTCGCGCAGGAACCCCTCGAACAGACGCAGGTGCGCCTCCTCGTCGCCGAGGATCGCGATGACCATGTCCTGCGTGACGTAGTCGAGCTCCTCGCAGAACTCGATAATGCGGCTGTAATGATTGATCGCGCCCTTCTCCGCCTCGATCACACCCCTGATCACATGCACGATATCAGTCTGCACGGTGGGCGGCTGAAGGAACTCCTGTGACGCCTTGAACTCCAGCGAGCCCGGCACCACACCCCACAGCTCCTTGATGCGCTTCGCAAACTGCTGCGCGTGCCCCAGCTCCTCCTGGATGTCCTCCTCGAGCGCTTCGATCACTTCCTGCGCACGCAGACCATCCGGATTGACGGAGTTCGCGATGTAGCTCATCACGGTCTCCATCTCCATCCAGTACGCCTGCTTCAACAGCTCGATGAGCTCCTCACGCCGGCTGCTGTTCTCCTCCGACAGCACGCCCCGATCGAGCCTGGGAATCCTGGCCATTGTATCCACCTCCACACCGATGTGTCAGAATGACTTTTCGCGGGTTCTGCGGGGTGTGGAGGATGCGATTTCCGGGCCGCTGGGGCCGGGCTTTTTCTACCACGGAGAGCACCGAGGACACTAGAAGCGACGAAGAAGGCAGAATGGGTCGATCCGATCACCGCACGAGTCGAATTGCCGGTCGATTCAGAAGTGCATCCAGCGGGTGTCCCATAGCGGCCACAAATCAGGAACGGAATCCGACGCTGCCGCGAACCCGACGAACCACGTCGAATCCTCAGTGGCAGTTCTCTGCGCCCTCAGTGTGCTCTGTGGTAGAAAAAAACGCTCAGCCGAGCCGCTCGACCACCGCCCACGCCAGGAGCGGCACCATGATCTCGTGGTGCCCCGTGATCTGGTAGCCGACGCCGCCACCACTCCTGGTGGGACGTTCCACCACGTTCACGCGCGGCCGGTAGTGACGCATCATGTCGAAGTCGGCCGCTGCAAACTTGCGCGGTGCGCCATCGTGCACGTTGCGGCTCATGGTGAGCGCCTTGAGGAACACCTCGGGCATGATGACGGCCGAGCCGAGGTTGAGCACCGCGCCGCCTTCGATCGCGGGCAGGTACTCCGCGAGTCGACGGAAGTCACGCATGCTGGTCGCACCGATCGCGGCGCCGTCCGCGGCTGGGTGCTGGTGGATGATCTCGGCACCGAGCGCCGCATGGACCGTCACCCCCACCCCCAGTCGGCGCGCGGCGAGGAGGAGGGAATAGTCAGGAGCTTCCAGAGGTGCCTGCTCCAGCGCAATCGCGAGCGACTCGCCCAGCCCTCGGTTCTCCGCATGGCCGCGCACGATCGCGTCGTTCATCTCGCGGCCGGTCTCCTCGACCATGCCGAACGTGCCGTCGGCGAGTCCTGCCTCGACGTCCTCGCTGGTCGCGCCGAAACGCGCGACCTCGTAGTCGTGGATCACTGCCGAGCCGTTGCAGGCGAGGTGCGTGACCGCGCCCCGCTGCATGAGGTCGATCAGCACCGGCGCGAGGCCGGTCTTGATCACGTGACCGCCGAACATGCACAGCACGCCGCGACCGTTGCGTGCGGCGTCTGCCACGGCATCCGCCACGGCGAGCAGGCTGCGGGACTGCAGGATGTCGGGGAGTGAGTCGATGAACGCGCCGAAGCTGCGCGTCTCGCCCGGCGGCTGCGCAAACTCGGCGGCGCGCACCTTGTTGGCGCGCGCCGCGAGTGGGACCGTCCGGATCCGTGTCACGTCGATTTCAGCGAGAGCGGCCGCGACCGGATCGTCAGCGTGTTCCGACTCCGGCCGGACGCTGTCGGCGGCGTCAGTTGCTGCCCGGCGCTCCGTCAATGGCCGGCCAGTGCGGCAGATGCCGTTGCCGTCGACGCCTGCAGCGGTGCGCCCGGCGTGTACTCCTCGAGCAGCAGGTCCAGCGACTTCAGGATCTTCACCTTGGACTTCAGCATCACGAGCACGCGATTGCTGTCGTTCGTGAAGTACACCTCCGCCTGGCCACCCTCACTGAACAGACCCTTGGAGCGGATGATCGGCTGCACCACGATCGTCTCGAACGTGCCGGCCGGCACCTTCACGGTCTCCGTGCGCAGCACCTTCAGCCGGACCGGGTTGCCGTCGTCCTGGAAGTAGCGGTTGAACCGGTACTCCTTGCCCACCTCGAGCGGCAGCGTCCGCACGAAGAAGAGGAAAGACAGGTCGTCGAGCGGCATGTCGGTCGGCAGCTCGCCCGTCTCGCCGTTGGACATCTCCCAGCGCATCTCCTCCGGGAAAAAGTCGAACGTGCGCTTCCGCTTGTAGTTCACCTCGTGCTGGTCCTGGTGGAACCGGCGCGAGATCAGCTCGTCCGTGTCGAACCACGACTCGTACTTCGTGTCGACCTTCGCGAACAGCACACCACCCTTCAGGTGCATCTGCAGGTGGTACGTCTCCTCGCCCCGCACCGTGTCCAGCTTGCCGACTGCGAGCCGCCCCTCACCCACGTCGCCGAACAGCCCGAGCTTGACCTGGTACGTCGCCTGCTCGCCCGGACCGAACGGCACCGCGGACGCAGCCGGCAGCGGCTCCAGCGCAGCGACGTCGCGCGCCGACTGTGCGTCGGCGCCACCCGCCAGTGCGACCAGTGCCACAACTCCAAAGGTTGCGATCCGCTTCATGGCTCCCGTCCCGCCTCAATGAGTTCCGTTGGGCTCGCCGCCCACGGCCGCAGGTTCTGCCGCGCCGCCGGCTCCGGCCGGTTCCGATCCCTCGGCCGTCGCCTCGCCCTGGGCCTCTGCGCCGCTCTTCCGACGCCGGCCGCGACCGCCCCTGCGGCCTCCGCGCCGGCGTCGCTTCTTCGGCGCGCCCGTCCCGCCATCATCGGCGGAACCGTTTGTTATACCCTGACTTACAGCGTCAGTGCCCCCCTCGGCCTCCGGCTGAGCAGCGCTCCCGGCACCCGCCTCGACAGCATCTCCACCCGCATTCTGCTCCGGCGATTGCGCCCCCTGGCGCTGACTGGCCGGCTTGCGACGGCGGCGACGGCGCTTCTTCTTCGGCGCCTCTGCGCCCGCCTCCGCCGACGAGGTGCCTTCACTACCCTGTGCTGCTGCGGCAGGTGCCGCGACTTCGGCATCCTGCGCGACGTCTTCTGGCGAGGCGCCCCGCTTCGCCTGTCGAGGCGCCGAACCCGGGCCGGAATCCGTCACGCCGCCGCGCTTGCGCCGGCGCGACGTGGCGGAGGCTCCGGTGCTGCGTGGCGACGTCGTACGCTGCTCTGTGTCCGGGCGCTCACGCTTGCGCTCGCCACCTCGCTCGGTGCGGGCGGTACCGGGGCGCGTGCTGCTGCGGCCGCGGCCGTTCCGGCGCCGGGGCTCAGGTGCGCTGCTCGCCGCCTCGGAGCGGCGCGCCCGCTCGACCTCGAGCGGTCGCGGTGGCGGCACGGTCTCGGGCGCCAGTGCAGCGAGCGGGATCGTCTGTTCCGGCTGTCTGCCGCGCGTGAAGCTGCGCAGTGCCCTGGTGCGCTCCCAGGTCGTCGTGCGGGTCGGCCGCTGACGCCGGTCGGGACGGTGCACCAGGTCGATGCACTCGACGCGCCGGGCGTGCGGCGCGGTCACGCGCAGCAGCTCGGCATCCGCTGCCTGACCGTCCCACGTCAGGAGCCGGTTCTCGCCCGCTTCCTCCAGGGCCCGCGTGATGACCGAGACGCGATAGGCGCGGAAGCCGGAGAGCGGATCGCCGGCGTTCTCGGGCCACTGGATGCGTCGCAGCATGGCCTGCTGCCAGCGCAGCAGCCAGCGCTCGAGCAGCTCCGGGCGACGGTCGCTGGCGCGCGTGCCGCCGACGATGTCCGCACCCTGCTCGATGCGCTTGACCAGCGGAACGATGTCTTCCGGCTCGTCGGTGAAGTCGGCCTGCAGCGTGACGATCGTGTCGCGCTTCGGGTAGGGTGACCGTGCGGCGGCCTCGCGCAGCAGCAGCTCCAGCGATGCTGCGTATCCGCGGCGCTCGCGCGTGCGCAGCAACGTCAGCGGCAGCACGCGGGCGTAGGGGGCAAGGACTTCGGCGGTACGGTCGGTCGAGGCGTCGTCGGCGACGAGGATCTGGTAATCGCGGGGAAACTCGGTCAGGACCTGGCGGATCTTCCAGAGTACCACGCCTACGGTCTGCTCCTCGTTGTGCGCCGGGATGCAGAGGTAAATCAAATGTTTTCCGGGATCTGATTCGCAATTGTGCGCGGCGCGCGCGCTCGACCGCCGTCATGGCGGGAGCGGCCGCAGCACCGGCGCAGCCAGCGTCGCAAAGATAAGCGGGGCAACGCCCCCAACCTATACCTGTGAGGCTGGCGGCGGTTCCTGCCCTGGCCGCGGGCGGGTCTTCCACCGCCGGTGGTGCCAGAGGTACTGCCCGGGAGTGCGACGCACCGCGGCCTCGAGCCGGGCAGTGAAGTCAGCCGTGATGCGGTAAACGACCTCGTCGACGTCGCCCTCGGGGTCATACTCGATCTGCTCCAGTTCCACCCGCCAGCGGCCGTCCTCGACGCGCAGCGGCACGGCCAGGAAGAACAACGCCCGCGCCCGGAGCGCGAGCAGGGCCGGCCCGCGGTGGGTGGAGGCTGGATGGCCGAAGAAGGGCACGAAGATGCCGTTCCGCCCCGCGTTCTGGTCGGCGCCGAACACCAGGATCTCGCCGCGCCGCAGGGCGCGCAGCCCCAGTCGGGGCGCCTGCCGCCGCTCGATCACCCGTATCCCCAGACGTCGCCGGGCGTCGACCAGGTACTCGTCGAACAGCGGATTCGTCTGTCGCTGCGCGACGAGGTTCACCGGATAGCCGCGCGCGGCCATGGTCGCGGTGCCGATCTCCCAGTTGCCGAAGTGGCCGCCGACCACGACCGTGCCACCCTCGCTCGCGCGCACCATGCGGCCGATCCGCTCGTAGTCCACGACCTCGGTACTTGCGATCAGCTCGTCGGGCGACATGCGCGACAGCTGCATCATCGCGATCATCTCGCGACCGAGGTGCGCATACGACTGCGCTGCGATCTCGCGCCGCCACGCTTCGGTCTGCTCGGGAAACGCGCGTGCGAGGTTCTGGCGGACGTGGTCGGCACGGATCCGGAACGGCCGGTGCCCCAGCGACGCGACCCCGGCGCCGACGGAGCGCGCGACAGCAGGCGGCAGAGCATTCAACGCACCGAGCGCCGTGCGGAACGCCCCGTACTCGAGCCGGTGCTTGAGGCGCGGCTTCATCGTCCGGCCAGCACCTCGTGATAGACACGCAGTGTCGATTCCACGAGCCGCTCGATGCGGAAGTCGCGCACGCGCTGGTTCTGCAGCCCGATCACACGCTTGCGGAGTGCGGGATCGTCGCGAATGCGCACGATGTGCTCTGCGGCGGCGTCCGCATCGTCGGGCGGGAAGAGCGAGACGCCGGTGAGATCGTGGATCGGGCGCAGGATCTCCGCGGGGCCGGCACTGTCCGCGGCAATGACCGGGACGCCGCGTGCCATCGCGTCCAGCACGCTCGTGCCGAGCGCCTCGTCGACGGACGGGAAGATGAATGCATCCAGCTCCTGCAGGTAGCGGCGTGCGTCGGGCAGACGACCCGGCAGTCGCACGGTCGGCCCCACACCATGCGCCTTGATCGCCGCCAGGATCGCCGGCCGCTCCGACCCCTCACCGATGATGACCCAGTGCAGGTTGCGCAGCCGTGCGGCAATGCGCGGGATGAGCACCTGGTGCTTCACCGGCAGCAGCGGGCCGACATTGCCCACGACGAACGCGTCCGGCGCGATCAGCAGCCGTTCGCGCAGCGTGGGCGATGCCGGTGGCAGGCCGATCACCTCGTCGACGTCGATCGCCGATGGAATGACGCGGATCCGCTCGGGCCGCACGCCCACGGTTCGCAGCCGGTGCGCGACCGCATCGGAGACGGCGATCACGCGCTGCGGGCGTCGCCAGGGGCGCGGCCCGGTACGCGACATGGTCCGGCGCGTCGCGACGAGAGGCCGCCTGCGCAGGCGTGCAGGGATGATCGATGCGCGCAGCGCCAGCGCATCGTGGGCGTGCACGATGTCGAAGTCCCTGGCACGCGCATAGATGTGGCGACCGAACTCCACCGGACTCGTCATCGACACCGCTTCCGCGGGCAGTGACTCACTGCGGAGCCTGCGGTCCAGCTCGCTGCCCGCCCTGCAGATGCAGAGCTGCTCGACGCCCTGTGCAGCCAGCCGCTCCACCAGGAGACGGACCTGGTTCTGCCCGCCACCCCAGTCGTGCGCCGTGTCCACGTGCAGAACGCGCATCAGGGCACTCCCGCCGGTGCCTCGTCGTCACGGAACTGAAGCCGGTGCAGGTGCGCATACAGCCCGCCCTCTGCCAGCAGCTCGTCGTGCGTGCCGCGCTGCACAATCTGCCCCTCCCGCATCACCAGGATCTGGTCGGCATGCCGCACGGTGGACAGACGGTGCGCAATCACGAACACGGTGCGCCCTTCGAGAAGCTGCTCGATGGCCTGCTGCACGAGCCGCTCCGATTCGGAATCGAGTGCGGACGTCGCCTCGTCCAGGATCAGGATCGGCGGATCACGCAGGATCGCACGCGCGATCGCGATCCGCTGCCGCTGGCCCCCGGAAAGGCGTGTGCCACGCTCCCCGAGAATCGTTTCGTAGCCCTCGGGCAGCTGCATGATGAAGTCGTGCGCGTTGGCGGCGCGCGCGGCCGCCTCGACCTGCTCCTGTGTCGAGTCTGTCAGGGCATAGGCGATGTTGGCGCGCACCGTGTCGTGGAACAGGAAGCTCTCCTGCGTCACGATGCCGAGCCGCTCGCGGAAGGAGCGGATGCCGTAGTCGCGCAGATCGACGCCGTCGATCGTGATCACGCCCTCCGTCGGATCGTAGAAGCGCGCAACGAGATCGACGAGCGTGGTCTTGCCCGCACCGCTCGGCCCGACGAGTGCAACGACCTGGCCCGCCTTCGCTTCGAAGCTGATGTCGCGCAGCACCATGTCGCTGCCGGCGTACGAGAAGCCGACATCGTCGAAACGCACCGAATCGCGCACACCGGTGAACGGCCGCGCATCGGCAGCGTCCGTCATCTCGACCGGCGTGTCCAGGAACTCGAAGACGCGTTCCGTCCCGACGACACCCGGCCCGACCAGCGACGGGAACTTCGACAGCCACTTGGCCGGCTGGTACATCTTCATCGAGAGCGCGAGAAAGCCGATGAACGTGGCGGCATCGATGGCGCCCTCGATCAGCACCATACGCGCACCGTACCAGAGCAGCAGCACCGTGCCGATAGCGCCGATCATCTCGGAGAGCGGGCTCGCGAGGGCGCGCACCCGCTCGTTGCGTACGTGCGCCTTGAAGTAGCGCTGTGTCAGGTCGCGGAACCGCTCGGCCTCGTAATGCTCCGCCGCTGCCGCCTTGACCTGGCGCACACCGCCTGTCGTTTCCTGCAGGTGTGCGGTTACCTCCCCCGCCAGGTTCAGCACCGTCCGGTCGCCGCGCTTGAGCCGCCGCAGCAGGCGCCCCCAGACACCGAACAGCAGCGGCAGCACGACCAGCGCGATCAGTGTGAGGCGAACCGAGATCAGCAGCAGCGAGCCCACCAGGATGATCACCTGGAAGGTGGACGTCAGCAGCTTGAACAGGTTCCGCGTCAGCAGCAGCCTGAGCTGATCGACGTCGCTGATCAGCCGCGACACGATCTGGCCGCCGCGTGTGCGGCCGAAAAAGCGCAGGTCGAGGCCGATCAGGTGGCGGTACACGGCATTGCGCATGTCGCGCACGATCGACTGCTCCAGCCGCACCACGATGTACGTCTGCAGGAAGTCGAATACGTTCTTGAGCCCGAAGATCGCCAGGATGAACAGGTTCACGCGCAGGAGCATGTCGCTGCGCGAAAGGCCGGTGTGCACGACCTGGCCGATCGTGTTCTCCAGCAGCCAGCCGATCTCCGCCCCGATCTCGCTGTAGTCGACCGCCTGGTCCGGCTCGAACAGCGTGCGCAGGAACGGGATCAGCATCACGAAGCTGAACGCGTCCAGCGCCGCGAAGGCGAGCGTGGCGAAGAACCCGGCAACGACCAGCGGCATGTGCGGCCGCAGGTACCCGAGCAGGCGCCGGTACAGCCGCAGGTCCGCGGCGGCGGAGGTGGTCGACATGGCCGCTGACTACCCCGCTGAGCCGCGCTGGTGCGGTACGTACCGCGCGAGGGCGAGCGCCGCCTTCTCGAGCACGTCCTCGACGCTCACCCGCTGCATCCCGTCCGGCCGGTACTCCATCGTCGGCTCGTACGCCTCGCCGGGATGGCGCGCATAGCCGTCCACGACCAGGTCCTCGAACATGCGGTAGGGGCCGTAGCGCTTCGGGTTCGTGTAGCCGTAGAGCCCGACCACCGGGCGCTCGAGCGCCCGCGCGATGTGCAGCGGTCCCGTGTCCGGACTGATGACCAGGTCCGAACCATCGAGCAGCCACATCATCCGGCCCACGTCGTCGCCCAGTGCATCCACGACCGGGGAGCGCACCAGCTCGCCGATCCCGGCGGCGGCTTCCCGCTCGATCGGGCTCGGTCCACCCACGAGCACGCAGCGCATGCCGTGATCGTGCGTCAGTGCGTCGATCACCTGCGCGTACCGCTCCGGCAGCCAGTTCTTCTGCGGCTTGCTGGTACCGACGACGAGTGCGCACACGGGCTGGTCGATGCCGGCGAAGAAATCCTGCTGTGCCGAGCGCTCCTGTGCGCTGAACGCGATGTTCCAGTCGGCGGGATGCGGCTCGACACCGATGTACTCGAGAAACTCGAAATACGCATCCTGCACGTGGCCGAGCGGGCGCGGCGGAACGCGGTGCGTCGTGAACAGCCAGTTCAGGTCGCGCGCGCGCCTGCGGTCGAAGCCGACCTTCACATCGGACGGCATCATGCCCGTGATCAGGCCGGCCTTCATGTAGACCTGCAGGTTGAGCACGAGATCGAACCGACGTCCCGCGAGCGCACTGCGCAGCTCCGCGTACGAGCGCCACGCATCCGCGCCCCGGCGACGGCGGAACAGGATGAATTCGTCGACACCCGGATGATGCATGGCCAGGCGGTGCGGCACGGGCTGGATGACCCAGGTGATGCGGGTGTCCGGCCAGGCGCGCTTCAATGCGGTCACCACCGGCAGCACGTGCACCGCATCACCGAGCGCGGAGAGCATGACGATCGCGATCTCGCGGGGCGGCGCGTCCAGGCGCAGGCGCTCAGCCATTTCCGCCCTCACCCATGGAGCGCTTCCCCGAACGCGATCAGCTCCATGCGGCCCACGGCCTGGCCGAATTTCGCCTCCAGCTTCTCGCGCGATCGGTTCATCCGTCGCTGCATCGCGACGCGACGCCCCGCCGTCATGTCACCACCCAGGCGGGCCCGGTCCAGGTCGATCATCCACGCGCGTGGCGATTCCGGATCACCGGCAATCAGGATGTTGCCAAGATTCAGGTCGGGGTGCAGCAACCCCGCGTTGAACGTGCGCCGCAGCAGGGCACCGGCGGCACGCCACGCGGCCACACGATGCCCGGGCGGCGCCCGATGCTCGCCGAACGTCAATGTCGCGAGGTCGACCGAATCCGGGATGTATTCCGTGACGATGTCCGCGCGGTAGAACATGCCGTCCGGGTAGACCGCGAAGGCGACGACCGCCGGCGTCTCGATGTTGTGCTGACGCAGGCCGTGGCTCACGCGCAGCTCCGCGTACGGGCGCGGCTCGCCGCTGCGCAGGTACCTGTCGCCGAGCAGGCGGGCGACGGCACCGCCCCGAAATGCGTGGCGCACCACCCAGGCACCGGTCTCCAGCGGGACGACCCGCGTTTCACCTCGTCCGTGCAGTGCCCGCACGCCGGGCTGGTTTGCCGCCCACTCGTACAGCGTACCGTGCTCGATCATTGCGTGGCGCGCGCGCTCGAAGGCGTCCGCCCGCGCTACCAGTGCAGCACCACCGACATCCAGCTCACGGTATCCGGCCGGAAGTTGCATCAGCTCCGGCGGCGGTAGTGCCCGATGATGAGCGGCGGATCGACCTCGGCATCGAAGTGCAGCCGGTTCGCGCCGTCCACGACCACGGTCTTCTGCCGCAGGCGAGTCTTCGGGTAATTGTTGCCCGGCTCGTTCTCGACCAGCAGCGCCTCGTTCGGCTGCAGGCTGCCGGCGAGCTCCTGGAGCTGCGACTCGAGCTGCGCCAGCAGCGACTCCTCCGCTTCGTTCTGGACGTCGCCGGCCGCCGTCGCCGCCAGCCGGTGCTCACCGACCCGCTCGTGCGCCTCCAGCCACTCGTCCGCGCTGTCCTCCAGTGCCGAGCCGCGCAGGAAGCTGATCTCCGTCATGGCCCGCGCATCGAAGTTGGGCTTCACTTCATGGAGCCGGCTGCCGAATCGCCTGAGTATCATGCGTCTCCGTATCGTGCGGCCGCGCCCGGCGCGGCCGTTCCAGTGATCGCCGGCGCGACTCCCCTGGGAGGCGGACCGGAATGCTTGCGCTGTCGGAAGATAGGCCGGATGGGGTGCGGCTGACAGCCGCCACCGCGGCTCAGAGAATGATCGTGTAGCGGAACCACTCGGCCACCGCCCGGCCACCCTTCTTCGCCGGCTCGAACACCCACTGCGCCGCCCGCTCGCGCAGCTTGCTGTCGAAGCCGCGATCGCCCGTGCTCGGCAGCACGCGCGTGGAATCGTCGACCACCCGCCCCCGGTCCGTCACGAACACCCACACGTCTACCTCCCGGCCCCGCACCTTCTTCGGCGGGTTGCTGGGCGGCATGATCAGGCCGCGAGGCGACGGGGGAACGACGCGGAACAGCCCCTCGGCTGCGGTGCCACCGTCGCCGGCCCCGGTGCCGCCCGTCACGCCAGGCGTCGGGGCCGTGCCACTGCCGCCCGAAACGTCCAGCGTGACCGGACCGATCCGGCCGTCCGGCTGCTCGACCACGGCGGGCTCGACCTCCTCCGGTTCGACGCGCTCCTCGGCAGGCATCGGCAGCGGCACTGGCGGACGGGGGATCGGCTGCGGCGCCTCCGGCAGACTGATGCGCACGGCGACGGCCTGCATCCCGCCACCCGCCGCCGCGTTCGGATCGCCCGCACGGGGCCCGGCCGCGGAAAACGGAGAGGGCGGCTCGATGAGGCCGGCGCGGAAAAGCAGGAAAAGGCCCAGGTGCACGCCGGCCGACGCGAGCATGGCCATCCACCATGCCCGCCGCCAGCGGCGATCCAGCTCCGGGTTCCTGCGTTGCGCGTCCATTCCTAACAAGTACCGCTCGCGGCTTCCAAGGTTCGGGAGTGTCGAATCCGCAGCACGCGCCGCCAGCCCTTTCCCCGCCCGGGCGGGCGCCGCACCTTGCGCACCATGGTTTACGACCTGGTCATCGTCGGCGGCGGCATCAACGGCGCCGGCACTGCGCGTGATGCCGCGCTGCGCGGCATGTCGGTCGCCCTGTTCGAGCGCGAGGACTGGGGCGCCGGCACCACGGGCAGCTCTACGCGGATGGTGCACGGCGGGATGCGTTACCTGCTGTACGACATACCGACGACACGGCTCTCGTCCGAGGATGCGGGACGGATCCGCGGGATCGCGCCTCACGTGACCTGGCGGATCCCGTTCCTCTGGCCGCTCTTCCCCGGCAGCCGCTTCATGCGCGAGGCGACCGAGGCGTTCCTCTCCGCGTATGATCCCATGGCCAGGCGGAAGGGTGGCCTGCAGCACGCCCGCCTGTCCCGCGACGATGCCCTGGCCCTGGAGCCGGGCCTGGCCGGTGAGGTCGAGGGTGCACTCACGCTCGATGAATGGGGCTGCGACGTCTACCGCCTGGCCGCGCTCAACGCGCTGGACGCGAAGGAGGCCGGGGCGGACCTGTTCCCGCACACCGAGGTCGTCGACGTCCTATTCTCCGGCCGCGAGCTCCGCGGCGTGCGCGCCCGCGACCGCATCTCCGGTCGCGAATGGGACGTGGAAGGCCGCCTGGTCGTGAACGCCGGCGGCCCCTGGGCCGGACGCGTTGCCTCACTGGCCGGCGCGACCTGCTCGCTCCGGCCGGGCAAGGGCATCCATGTGACGTTCGAGCGGCGGATCGGCAACTACGGGCTGATCCTGGAAGGGCGCGACGGCCGCACGATGTTCCTCGTGCCGCACGGCGCCGAGACGATCGTGGGCACCACCGACGACGACTACTACGGCGACCCTGCCCGCGTCTCGCTCGACATCAGCCGCGACGAGGTCGAGTACGTGATCGAGGCCGCCGCGTACGCACTGCCACAGGCCCGCCAGTGGCGACCGATCCGCGCGTGGGCAGGCGTGCGCAACACGCTGTTCGAATGGGGTGTCGGCGAGGACGCACTGTCCCGCCGCCATGAGATCCTCGACCACGAGGAACGGGACAACGTGCCCGGGCTGATCTCCATCGTCGGCGGCAAGCTCGCATCCTACCGGATCCAGGCCGAGGAGACGGTCGATCTCGCACTGAAGAAGATCCCGCGCCCCGCTGCGGCATGTCAGACCGGCACACGCCCGCTGCCGGGCGCAGAAACGCAGCCGGACTTCACGGTGCTGGCCCGCGACATCCCGCTGCCGCCCGCCGCTCTCGAGCGCATCTGGCGGCGTCACGGCTCCCGCGTCCGTGACATCTTCCGCGGCGCGGGACCCGACGAGCTCGCGCCGATCTGCCGGAGTGAAGCCGTTACGCCCGCGGAAATACGCTATGTCATCGAGGTCGAGGGCTGCAGGACGCTCGCCGACCTGTTCCGCCATGCCCACGTGGGTGCGGGCTCGTGCGACGGCGCCGACTGCGCCGCGCCGGCTGCACTGCTCATGAGCGAGCTGCTCGAGTGGACGCCGGAGCGCACGCGCGCCGAGCTGGACACGTTCCGGGATGAGCGATGGGGCGAGCGACGACCCGTGCTGCGCGGTGCGACGATCGCCGCGGAAGAGGTTATGCGCGGCTGAGCCGGTCTAGCGCCGCGGAAACGCGCCGAGCATCAGGACCGGATCCACGCTGCGACCATCGATCCACACCTCGAAGTGCAGGTGCGCGCCGCTGGCGTTGCCGCTGCGGCCGACACGCCCCACGACATCGCCGCGATTCACGAGCTGGTCCGCACGCACGGCAATCGACGACAGGTGCGCGTACACCGTGACGATGCCCGTGTTGTGTCGCAGGAACACGACGTTGCCGTAGCCGGCCATCGCACCCGCATACGATACCCGCCCCTGGCTCATCGCTCGTACATCGCTGCCTTCGGGTGCCGCAATGTCGACGCCCTCGTGGATGTCGGGGCGCCAGCCGAGGAAGCGCAGGCCATAGGGCGAGGTCATTGTCCCGCCCACGGGCCACTGCGGCAGCGCACAGCCACCGATCGTGAGCACCAGCACGGCAACGGCAGCACGCAACAGCTTCACTGTGCTCCCGCAGCCCACACGTTGTTCCCGCGCTGCACGTCCGCGAACCACTGTTCCGGATCGATCTCGACCCGCACGACCTGCCCATCCACGCGCAGCACCTGGCGCGTCTTCCCCTCCAGCCACGGTTCCACCGGAAGCGTGTGCTCGACGACGGCGCCGTCTGCCAGCGTGACGTGCAGGATCACCGGCATCGGCGCTTCGCCGCGGTCCTCGACGACGATCTCCGCGCCGGTCGAATCCTGTCGTACCTGCAGAATCGCCTGGTCGAGTGTTGCAGTCTCGAAGAACCACGGGTGCCAGAACCAGTCGAGGTCGCGACCTGCGGCCGCTTCCATCGTCGCGAAGAAGTCCCACGGTGTCGGATGCTTCAGCAGCCAGCGCTGCGCGTACATCTGCAATCCCTGCTGCACCTGCTGCTCGCCGACCACTCCGGCGAGCGCGCGCAGCATCGTGCCGGGCTTGGTGTACGCCGCGACGCCGTACTGGGGTCCGATGCCGAACAGGTCCGGCGCGCGCATGATCTCGCCCTCGCTGTCGCTGCCGGCAATGCGCAGGTATGAGCGCTGCGAGGCGAGTGCGGGCTCGAGCCCCGGGAAGATGTCGGGCACCGAGAGGTCCTCGATGTAGGTGACCAGCCCCTCGTCCTGCCAGGCGTAGCGGCTCTCGTTGGACCCGACCATCATCGGGTACCACTGGTGCGCGACTTCGTGCGAAATCACGGAGTACAGCGCCACGGAATCCGAGGGCGAGCCGATGAAGACGAGCATCGGGTACTCCATCCCGCCAATCGGTCCTTCCGCGGACGTGATCTTCGGGTAGATGTACGGATGCCAGTGCTCGGCATGGAAGCTCACGGCGTGGCGCGTGTAGCGCGCGCCCTCCCGCCAGGCGGGGAAGTCAGGGCGATACAGCGCATTGACGAGCACCGTGTCAGGGCGCCCGTCGCCGTGTGCGTCCGGCAGGATCGCGCGAGTGGCATCCCACACGTACCGATTCGACGTCGCGAACGCGAAGTCGCGCACATTGCCTGCGACGAACCGCCACTCGAGCTGCCCGCCGGGCGCGCGCTCCGTCGCCGCGCCCTCCTCGACATCGTTCTCCGTGACCACCTGCACCACGGAATCCTGTGCGAGCGCACGCGCCACCCGGGCGCGCACAGTGCCGGGCAGCACCTCGTCCGCGTTCTGCAGCACGCCCGTCGCATCCACGAGCCAGCCCTCGGGCAGCGTCAGAGTGACGTCGAAGTCCGCGTACTCGAGGTAGAACTCGCCGTTGGTCCAGTACGGGATGGAGTGCCATCCGTTCACGTCGTCGTAGACCGCGACCTGCGGGTACCACTGCGCGACGACGAATGCTTCGTTGTCCGCGTGGCCGGTGCGTGGCGCGCCGCGTGGCGGCACGAGCTGGCTCCACGCGATCTGCACGGTGGTGCTGCCGCCGGGTGGCAGCGCTCCCGGCAGCGCGAGCCGCATCTGCGTGCCGTCCACTGCATACGTGAGCGGGCCGGTCAGCACCGGCCCCTCGCGCGCCGGCCTGCCTTCCACCACGACGCGCTCCAGCCTGGTGCCACCCGTCATCGGGACGCGCCGCACCCGCTGCACACCAGGAGCAAATGCGTTCTGGTACAGCATGAAGCGCAGCTCGCGCAGCGTGTCGGGTGAGTTGTTGTGGTAGACGATCGTTTCCGCACCGCTCAGCCGCGCGCTCGCGGGATCCAGCTCCGCCTCGATCCGGTACTCGATCCGCTGCTGCCAGTAGCGCGGACCCGGCAGCCCTTCTTCCGTGCGCGTGCCGCGCTCGATGGCAGCACGGAACGCGTTCGTGTACGGGACCGGCCGCACGGCGTGCCGTGGCCGCAGCGGCTGCGTGTCCGCCGGAACCGGCGCGGTTGCGACGGGCGGTGCCGGCGCCGAGGTTGCGCATCCGCCGGCAAACGCCAGCAGTCCGGCAATCAGAGCCCGCTTCATCATCGAACCTCCGCGCCCACGGCGCGCATGAACAGGAGACGCATGACGCAGCGAACCTGCACCGCAACGCCCGTCGCGCGCAACGGCAGCCCGTGAGCACAGGGGGGCAGTTCGACCTGTTCGGCGGGCCCACCGGAGTGCAGAGCACAGCGGCAGCTGCCACGCATGCGGCACTGCGGGCGCGCGTGCCACCGCGTATCCGGCTCGGCACATCGTCGTGGTCGTTTCCGGGCTGGGCCGGCATCGTCTACGACCGTCCGCACTCCGAGCAGACGCTCGCACGGGACGGACTCGCCGCCTACGCCCGCCATCCCCTCCTGCGTGCAGTATCCATCGACCGCACGTACTACGCGCCGATCGATGCGCACACGTTCGCGGCGTACGCCGACGCTGTCCCCGAAGATTTCCGCTTCCTCGTCAAGGCCGACCGGCTGCTCACCGACCCCGACGCAGAGTCGACCACCGGCGTGCGCTTCCTGGATCCCGAGCATGCGGCGCTCGCGGTGGTGCAGCCCGCAGCGACCGGGCTCGGCAGCAGGCTCGGTGCAATCGTCTTCCAGTTCTCGCCACGCACCGCTGCACGCCACGGCGGACCCGCTCGCTTCGCGTCCATGCTGCACGAGTTCCTGGAGGCACTCCCGCGGGGACCCGTCTACGCCGTGGAACTGCGCACCCCCGCACTCATGACGGCTGCGTATGCCCGGACGCTCGAAGCGACCGGTGCAGCACACTGCTACACGGTGCACTCCAGCATGCTGCCACTGCATGCGCAGCTCGACCGTATTCCCGCTCCTGCGAATCCGATGCTGGTCGTCCGATGGATGCTGCGCGAAGGGCTGGACTACGAAGGTGCGCGTGCGAGCTACGCCCCGTTCAATCGGCTCGTCGCGGAAGACCCCGCCACCCGGAACGAGATCGCGCGCGTCAGCCTGGACTGCGCGCGCGATGAACGTGACGTCATCATCTGTATCAACAACAAGGCAGAGGGATCCGCTCCGCTCTCCGCGATACGCCTCGCGGAGGCAATCGCACAAACTGGCCGGAGCTAGGCCGCGGTCGGAGCCGCCACTCCGCGGGCCGCACCCGCGCACGCCGGACAGTACGGCTGCCCGCCGGTCACTGCGACTTTCCCCGAGTCCAGCACCCAGATCGCTTCGTGCTCGCGGATCCAGTCGCCGCACGAGCCGGCACACGGGTACTCGACGACACCACACACGGAGATTCTGGCGTAACTCACAGGCCTATCCCTCCTCGTTGCCGGCCCGGTACCGCCCGGTTCCCGTCAGCCGACGCTGCCCTCCGTCAACGCAATCGCCTTGCCATTGTTTCTGTAAACGCTTGCGGCGCCCCGCCCCTGCGACCAACTTGCGGGAGGATCCCTCAACGCCCTCCGCAGGACGCGCTCGATGTCGACTGGCAAGAGAAAGCGCGGCGGCGCCTTTGCCCGGGCGGACCTGCGTCCGGCTCCCAAGGGCCGTGCGATCGATGCGGCCGCACTGGCCCGGGTGCAGGCACTTCTGGGCGATCGTCCGCGGCGGCCCGATCTCCTGATCGAATACCTCCACCTGTTGCAGGATCACAACGGTCACCTGCCGGTCGCGCAGCTCAATGCACTCGCGTTCGAGCTGCGCCTGACGCCGGCAGAGGTCCACGAGGTCGCGACCTTCTACCACCACTTCGACGTGGTGAAGGAGGGCGACGTCGCACCCCCGCCCATCACGGTCCGCGTCTGCGACTCCATCGCGTGTCACCTCGCCGGGAGCGACGCTCTGCTCGATGCGCTTCGTGCCTCGCTCGGGGCGGGCGTCCGCGTGCTGGCCGCACCGTGCGTCGGCCGCTGTGATGGCGCACCCGTAGCCGTCGTCGGCCGCAACCCGGTCGACCATGCGAGTGCGGCGTCGGTCGCGGAGGTCGTGCGCCGTGGCGAGACCGAGCCGACTCTGCCGGCATACCCGGACTATGCAGCGTATCGCGCGGGCGGCGGATACCAGTTCCTCGCCGCGTGTGTGAACGGCGATCGCACGATCGACGACGTGATCGCGGAGGTGGAAGCGAGCGGCCTGCGCGGACTCGGCGGCGCAGGCTTCCCGGTTTCACGCAAGTGGCAGTTCGTGCGCGCCGCGCCGGCGCCGCGCTGCGTCGCCATCAACGCGGACGAGGGCGAGCCCGGCACGTTCAAGGACCGGTTCTGCCTCGAGTCCGATCCGCACCGGGTGCTCGAAGGTGCGCTCCTCGCCTCGTGGGTGGTGGATGCGGGTGCACTGGTGATCTACCTGCGGGACGAGTATGCGGCGGCGCGCAGCATCCTCGAACGTGAGATCGCGGCGCTCACCGCGGATCCGCCGTGCACCCTGCCGCCGATCTATCTGCGACGCGGCGCGGGCGCATACATCTGCGGCGAGGAGACGTCGCTGATCGAGTCGACGGAGGGGAAGCGTGGCGAGCCGCGGCTGCGGCCGCCGTTTCCGGCCCAGGCCGGCATCTTCGGCTGGGCGACGCTGGTGCAGAACGTCGAGACGGCGTACTGGCTGCGCACCGTCCTGGAAGGTGGAGCGGAAGCCTTTCGCGACAGGGGACAGCGCGGCCGCAGCGGCCAGCGCTACTTCAGTGTGAGCGGTCGCGTGCGACGTCCCGGCGTCTACCTTGCCGGCAACGGCGTCAGTGTGCGTGAGCTGATCGAGCTCGCCGGCGGCATGCCCGACGGCCACGAGCTGTATGCGTTCCTGCCCGGTGGTGCCTCGGGCGGCATCCTGCCCGCATCGCTGGGCGACGAACCGCTCGACTTCGACGTGCTCGCGCGGTACGGCTGCTTCATCGGCTCGGCGGCGGTCGTCATCCTGTCGCAGCACGACAGCGTCAGGGACGCGGCGCACAACCTGATGGAGTTCTTCGCACACGAGTCGTGCGGCAAGTGCACGCCGTGCCGCGTCGGCACAGCGAAGTCGGAGCTGCTGATGCGCGAACAAAGCTGGAACCTCCCCGTGCTGCAGGACCTCGCGCAGGTGATGAGCGACGCATCGATCTGCGGCCTCGGCCAGGCCGCGCCGAATCCGTTCCGCAGTGTGCTGCGCTTCTTTCCGCAGGAGCTTGACTCATGAGCGGCCTGGATGGCGCAACGCCGAATGCACCGATCGCTCCGGGTGTGAACCCGCTCGGCCCGCAGGGCGCCGAGACATCCGTCGCCCTGCTGGAGGCACGGCTCGGCTTCGGCCGCCATGCGCCGACCGGTGAACCGGTGCGCTTCTCGCTGAACGGCCGGGAGATCGAGGCACGCCCGGACGAAACGATCCTGCAGGCCGCCGAGCGGCATGGCGTCTCGATCCCGCACCTCTGCTACATGGAAGGCATGCGTCCGGACGGCAACTGCCGTGCGTGCATGGTCGAGATCGACGGCGAACGCGTCCTGGCCGCGTCGTGCAGCCGCAGGCCCGTGGCCGGGATGACGGTACGTACGGACAGCGAGCGTGCACTGCACTCGCAGCGGCTGGTGCTGGAGCTGCTCGTAAATGATGCGCCGCAGCCGCCCGGACTGGAAACGGAGCTCGGCTACTGGGCCACGCGGCTCGGTGTGAGCGCCGGCCGCTTTCCGATGCGGGCCCAGCCCGCGCCGGATCTCTCGCATCCTGGTATCCAGGTGCACCTGGAGTCGTGCATCCAGTGCACGCGCTGCGTGCGTGCGTGCCGCGAGGTGCAGGTGAACGACGTGATCGGGTACGCGAATCGCGGCAATGCCGCAAAGATCGTCTTCGACTTCGATGATCCGATGGGTGAGTCGACGTGCGTCGGCTGTGGCGAATGCGTGCAGGCGTGCCCGACGGGTGCGCTGCTGCCGTCGCTGTCACTGCTGGCAGGCTAGCCAGACTCACCTGCTGCCGGAGGTCGTGCCATGATCCTGCGCACACTGAACGACACGCCTGCGCGCCAGGTCGAATCGCTCTGCCCGTACTGCGGCGTCGGCTGTCAGACGACGTACAACATCAGCGACAACCGCATCATCAGCGTCGAGGGCCGCGACGGTCCCGCGAACCGGGGGCGCCTGTGCGTGAAGGGGCGCTTCGGCTTCGATTACGTCCACAGCCCGCAGCGGCTGCGCACGCCGCTGATCCGCCGCGAGGACGTTCCCAAGGATCCGGACCGCCTCGTCGATCCGGCCGATCCGCTCAGCGCGTTTCGCGAGGCGACGTGGGAGGAGGCGCTGGAGCGGGCCGCCGATGGGCTGCGTCGCATCCGTGACGAGCACGGTGGCCGTGCCCTGGCCGGGTTCGGCTCTGCCAAGGGCAGCAACGAGGAAGCGTACCTGTTCCAGAAGCTGGTGCGCACGGGATTCGGCACCAACAACGTCGATCACTGCACCCGACTGTGTCACGCCTCCTCCGTTGCCGCGCTCATGGAGAACCTGAACAGCGGCGCGGTGTCGAACCCGGTGAGCGACGTGCAGTACGCGGACGTGATGTTCGTGATCGGCTCGAACCCGACCGTGAACCATCCGGTCGCAGCGACGTTCATGAAGAACGCGATCGAGCGGGGCACGCGGCTGATCATCGCCGACCCGCGGCGCACCGAGATGGCACGGCTCGCCACACACGTGCTGCAGTTCCGGCCGAGTGCGGACGTCGCGCTGTTGAACGCGATGATGCACGTGATCATCGAGGACGACCTGATCGATCGCGAGTTCATCGAGCGGCGCACGCGCGGCTTCGATGAGCTGCGCAGGACGGTCAGGGCGTATGCACCCGAAACGGTCGAGCCGCTCACGGGAGTGCCGGCCGCCGAGGTCCGGGCGGCCGCGCGGCTCTACGCCTCGTCGCGGCAGTCCATGATCTTCTGGGGGATGGGCATCTCGCAGCACGTGCACGGCACGGACAACGCGCGCTGCCTGATCTCGCTCGCGCTGATGACGGGCAACATCGGACGGCGCGGTACGGGGCTGCATCCGCTGCGCGGGCAGAACAACGTCCAGGGCGCGAGCGACATGGGGCTGATTCCCATGGTCTATCCCGACTACCGCTCCGTCGAGGACCCGCAGACGCGCGCGTACTTCGAGAAGCTCTGGGGAGCCGCGCTCGACCCGGACAAGGGACTCACGGTCGTCGAGATCATGAACGCCGCGAAGCGGAAGCAGATCCGCGGCATGTACATCATGGGCGAGAACCCGGCAATGTCGGATCCCGACGTGCAGCACGCCCGCGAGGCGATCGCGGCACTCGACTGGCTCGTCGTGCAGGACATCTTCCTCACCGAGACCGCGAGCTTCGCGGACGTGGTACTGCCGGCCAGCGCGTTCCCCGAGAAGACTGGCACGTACACGAACACCGATCGGCGCGTGCAGCTCGGCCGCACCGCGCTGGACATGCCCGCGGGAGTACGCCAGGACCTCGAGCTGATCCAGGAGCTCGCGCGCCGACTGGGCCTCGACTGGAGCTACACCGGCCCGGCCGACGTCTGGAGCGAGATCCGGCAGGCCGTGCCGAGCTGTGCCGGCATCACCTGGGAGCGGCTCGAGCGCGAGCACGGCGTCGTCTATCCCTGCCGCAACGAAGGGGATCCTGGCGACGAGGTCATTTTCACCGATGCATTCCCGACGCAGGACGGCCGCGCCACCTTCGCGCCCGCCGAGTTCACGCAGGGCGACGAGCCGCCGGACGAGGAGTACCCGACCGTCCTGATCACCGGGCGACTGCTCGAGCACTGGCATACTGGTGCGATGACACGCCGCGCCGGCGTGCTCGACGCGATCGAGCCGGTCGCGCACGTCAGCATGAACCCGGCCGACATGGAGCGCCTCGGCGTCCGGCCGGGTGACCAGGTCTCCGTGGCATCGCGGCGCGGCGAGCTGACCGCGCAGGCGCGGCGTGACGACGGAGTGCCGGCCGGCGCCGTCTTCATCCCGTTCTGCTATGTCGAGGCCGCGGCGAACCTGCTCACCAACCCCGCCCTCGACCCGTTCGGCAAGATTCCGGAGTTCAAGTTCTGTGGCGTGCGCGTGCAGAAAGCGGCGGCCGCCGAACGCCGCGACCCACCACACGCCGAGCTTTACACCCCCGCGCATCCCGGTTAGCTTCGAGGGATTCTGCCGATCCCTGCCTGCTCATCAGAGTCGTTGTGACAGAACGGGTTTCGGCTGCCGGCACGCTGTGGCTCGACACGCGTGCCGGCGTGCTCAGGAGGTGAAGGTTGATCCGAGCCGATGCGCCGCCCCGGGCGCAGGCCAGCCGTGTAGTCGACACGTCCGCACCCGCGCACCGGAACGTCGCGCCGCTGCGTGCCGCATTCAGCGCGTTCTATGAGCTGACAAAGCCGGGCATCACCCGCATGGTCGTCATGACGACGGCCGCCGGGTTCTTCCTTGCGACGACGGGCGCGTTCCCGCTCATCGCGTTCCTGCACACGCTCTTCGGCACCGCACTGTCCGCGGCCGGCTCACTGGCACTGAACCAGTACGCCGAGCGCGAGATCGACCGCAGCATGGGCCGTACGTGCGGCCGACCGCTGCCCTCGGGCCGCATGGCCCCCGCGACCGCCGCGTCCTTCGGCTTGCTGCTCTCCGCCGTCGGACTGCTCTACCTGACCCTGCTCGTCAATGCGCTCACGATGCTGCTCGTCGCGACCAGCATCATCACGTATGTCGTCGTGTATACGCCGCTCAAGCGTTTCTCCTGGACCGCGACGCCCGTCGGCGCGATCCCCGGGGCGCTCCCGATCCTGGCCGGCTGGACCGCGGCCCGCGGCTCCATCGGCACCGGCGGACTCGCCCTCTTCGCGATCCTGTTCCTCTGGCAGATGCCGCACTTCTACGCACTCGCGTGGATGTACCGCGACGATTACCGCCGCGCCGGCTTCCGCCTGCTGACCGTCGATGACGTCAACGGCGACCGCACGGTCCGCCAGATCCTCGGCTTCACCATCGCGATGGTGCTCGCCAGCGCCCTGCCGACCGTGGTCGGACTGAGCAGCCTGCTCTACCTGGTCGGTGCCCTGGCGCTCGGCATCGCGTTCTACGTCGTCGCGCACCGCTTCGCGCGTGACCGCACCGATCGCAACGCGCTCCGGCTGTTCCTGGCGTCCGTCACGTATCTGCCTGCCATGCTCGTGCTGCTGGTGGTCGATCGGCTGTTCTTTTAGGCTCGGGAACGGATTTTTTCACCGCCGAGGCGCTGAGGGCGCTGAGGTTCTGCGTGACACGCCGCCGTCCGCCCTGTAAGCACCCGTATTAATAATTTCGCTTCGCGGACGACGAACGTTGATCCTGCTTCGTCACCTGCGCGTTGTGAAAAACAACTACAACAAGTGATGCTTCCATGCCGGGAAACGGCGGCACGCGACGACGCGCCGTGACCACCGTGTCCGCTGTGACCTCTGTGTGAAAAAAAAGAGCAGAGGCGTCAGGGAAAGAACCCTGCGCCTCCGCACCTCTGCGGCTCTGCGTGAAAACGAGGCCGCTCTGCCCTTATCGAAGACCGTCCAGCACGAGCGCTAGTACCCCGCCGCCCCCGCGTCCGCGTCCCGCGGATCCGGCGCGCCACTGATCGCACCGTCAGGCAGCACCACGATCGAGTGCGCCGTGCCCTGTCGCCCGCGTGCGCTCACTTCGTGGCCCATCGCCTCCAGTGCGCGGACCAGCGCCGGATCACCGCCCGCTTCCTCGATCCGCAGCACGTCAGGGAGCCACTGGTGATGGATGCGCGGGGCGTTCACGGCCTCCTGCACGTTCATGTCGAACTCGATCACGTTCAGCACGACCTGCAGCACCGTGTTGATGATGGTGCGACCGCCCGGGCTGCCGATCACGGCGAACAGCCGGCCATCCCGTTCCAGGATCGTCGGGGTCATGCTGGACAGCATGCGCTGCTGCGGGCGCGCCAGGTTGGGGCGGGTGCCGATCAGCCCGGTCTCGGTGGTCAGCCCCGGCTTCGCGTTGAAGTCGCCCATCTCGTTGTTGAGCAGGAAGCCCGCGCCCGGCACGGTGATCTTGGAGCCGTAGCCCTGCTCCAGCGTGTATGTCACCGAGACGGCGTTGCCCTCCGCGTCGACGACCGAGTAGTGCGTGGTGTGCTCGCTTTCCGCGTCGGCGACGAGGTCCTCCACGCTCGACGGCGTCGCGCGCTGCGGATCGATGGTGCGACGCAGCCCGGCAGCGTACTCCTTGCTCGTGAGCCGGTCGATCGGCACGTCGAAGAAGTCGGTGTCGGCGACGTACTGCGCGCGGTCGCGGAACGCGCGGCGCATCGCTTCGGCGAGGTGGTGCAGGTAGGCGGGCGAGTTGTGGCCCATCTCCGCGAGCTCATAGCCCTCGAGGATGTTCAGCATCTCGACCACCGCGATGCCGCCGCTGGACGGCGGCGGCATGCCGATCACGTCGTAACCACGGTAGCTCCCCCGGATCGGGGCGCGCTCCTGCGCCTGGTACAGCTCGAGGTCGCGCTCGGTGATGATCCCGCCGTTGCGGCGCATGTCCTCCGCGATGAGACGGGCGGTCTCGCCGCGGTAGAAGCCGTCGCGTCCGTGGTCCGCGATCCGCTGCAGCGTGCGGCCGAGGTCCGGCTGGCGGAACAGCTCGCCCTCCCGGTACGGCGTCCCGTCCCTGGAGAACTGCTGCACGCTGGCGGCATAGGGCGCCATGTTGTCGAGCACGCCCGCGAGTGAGCGTGCGAGTCCCTGCGGCAACTGGAAGCCGTCGCGGGCCAGCGCAACCGCTGGCTCGACCAGTGAGCTCCACTCGCTGCTGCCGTAGCGCTCGTGCGCGAGCGCGAAGCCTGCGACGGTGCCGGGCACACCCACGGCGAGGTGGCTGCGGTGGTGGATGTCGTAGCTGTATTCCCCGGTCGAGTCGACGAACATCATCGAGTCCGCTGCGAGCGGTGCCTTTTCGCGGAAGTCGAAGGTGGTCGTGCGTCCGTCCGCGAAGCGGATCACCATGAATCCGCCGCCGCCGATGTTGCCGGCCGTCGGGTAGGTGACTGCCAGGGCGAAGCCGGTCGCGATGGCGGCGTCGATCGCATTGCCACCTTCGCGCAGCACCTGTGCGCCGACCTCTGACGCGAGTGCGCTGGCGGACACGACCATGCCGTGCTGCGCGACCGCAGGCACGCCGCCCGCAGGATCGCCGGCTGTGAAACCGGCGGCAGCGGTGGGGCGTTCCGGTGCGGCCGTGGGCGCGCAGCCGGCGAGCGGGGACAGGAGCAGTGCAGGCAGGAGCAGCAGGCCGGCGCGGGAACGCGTACGGCTGCGCCTGCCGGTGGCAGTCGTTTCCTTCATGACATCTCTCGTCCGTGAATGGGCTGGTCGCGCATCATACGGCGCGCTGGCCGGTGCGTCCAGCGGAACGGGTGTGTCGCGCGTCAGTAAGGATGAGCCGCTTCCGATCCGCCACTCGTGACGCGCCACGGACCGGTGGCACCTCGTTGCATGCGGTTCGACACCGTGCGAGTTGGCAACACGTGACGTGCCGCATATGATGCCGGCACGGCGGATCCGCCTCACCCCCAAGCGAGGAAGCTGATGACGGAGAGGACGCAGCACGGCGGCGCGGGAGCGCTGCTGCACCGACTCGTCGACATCCGCCCCGGTGAAGTTCGCGCTGCACTGCTCTCGGGCGCCTACTTCTTCTTTGTCCTCACCAGCTACTACATCCTCAGGCCGATCCGTGACGAGATGGGCGCCGCCGGCGGTGTCGAGAACCTGCCCTGGCTGTTCACGGGCACGCTCGCCGGCATGCTGCTCGCCCAGCCGCTGTTCGCCGGGCTCGTCGCACGGCTGCCGCGCAGGCGCTTCATCCCGCTGACGTACCGCTTCTTCATGCTGAACCTGCTGCTGTTCTTCCTGGCACTGCGGGCCATGCCGGAATCGCAGCACGTCTGGGTCGGCCGCGTTTTCTTCATCTGGGCGAGCGTCTTCAACCTGTTCGTCGTCTCGGTCTTCTGGGGCTTCATGGCGGACCTGTTCCGCCGCGAGCAGGGCAAGCGGCTGTTCGGCTTCATCGGGCTGGGCGGGACGACCGGCGCAATCACGGGCGCGGGGCTGACGGCGTTCTTCGTCGAGCGGGTCGGCTCGATCAACATGCTGATCGTGTCGCTGGTGTTCCTGGAGCTGGCCGTCTGGTGCGTGCTGGCGCTCGGCCGCGAGGCGCGCGAGCCACGCGCGGAGCCGGAGCCGGGTGCGGAGTCGCAGGACAGTGATCGCGTGATCGGCGGCTCGATCTGGGCGGGCGTCACGCACGTGATGCGATCGCCATACCTGCTCGGGATCTGTCTCTACATGCTGCTGTTCACTGTCGGCAGCACCTTCCTGTACATCGCGCAGGCGGACATCATCAACCAGCACTTCACCGACCGAGACCAGCGTACCGCCTTCTTCGCGTCGCTCGACCTCGCGGTCAACGTGCTGACGCTGCTGACACAGGCGTTTCTGACGGGGCGCATCCTGAAGTGGCTGGGCGTCGCAGTCACGCTGGCCCTGCTGCCGACACTCTCCGTGCTCGGCTTTTTCGCGCTGGGCGCAGCACCGACTCTCGGGATCTTCGTCGCGTTCCAGGTGCTGCGGCGTGCGGGCAACTACGCAGTCGCACGACCGACGCGCGAGGTGCTGTTCACGGTCGTGCCACGCGAGGAGAAGTACAAGGCGAAGTCGTTCATCGACACCTTCGTCTACCGCGTCGGCGACCAGGTCGGCGCATGGTCGTACGCGGGGCTGCTCGCTTTCGGACTGAGCCTGAGCGCGATCTCGTTCACCGCCGTGCCGATCTCCGCCGCGTGGCTCGGCATCTCCCTCTGGCTCGGCCGCCGCAACGCGGTCATGCGCGATGCGCGCGAAACACCGGCACCGGCACACACGCCGGCGCCGGCAAACACCTGATCACCGGTATCGGTACAACGTGAGCACACGCAGAAACTTCCTCCGGACCACGGCAGCGGCCGGCGCGGGCGCCGCACTCGGCGGTGCCATCCTGCCGCAGGCGACGTCGGCCGCGACCGTCCGTTCCCACAGCAGCGACGTCGCGCCGCAACGGGCCAGCGCACCGCTCGACATCCTGATCCTCGGTGGCACCGGCTTCACGGGGCCCCACCAGGTGCGCTATGCGGTGGGGCGTGGGCACCGCGTGACCGTCTTCAACCGCGGCCAGCGCCAGGCGGATCTGCCCGACGGCGTCGAGCACCTGCAGGGCGATCGCAACGCGCGCGACGGACTGGCCGCGCTGCGCGGGGAGCGCAGGTGGGACGTCGTCATCGACAACCCGACCACGCTGCCACACTGGGTACGCGACGCCGGCGAGGTTCTGCGCGACCGCACCAGCCAGTACGTCTTCATCTCCACCATCTCCGTGTACGCGGACACGAGCCGCGCCGGCATGGATGAGAACACGCCGCTGGCCCAGTACCAGGGCGCGGACCCGCTCAGTGAGACCATGGAGTCGTTCCGCCAGAATGTCGGCGCGCTGTATGGCCCGCTCAAGGCGGCATCGGAACGCGAGGCGGAACGCTGGTTCCCGGGGAAGACGACCGTCATCCGCCCCGGCCTGATCGTGGGACCGGGCGACGAGTCGGATCGCTTCACGTACTGGCCGGTGCGCGTCGCGCGCGGCGGAACCGTCATGGCGCCGGGCACACCTGCCGATCCCGTCCAGATCATCGATGCCCGCGATCTGGCCGAGTGGACGATCCGCATGGCCGAGCAGCGGGCGACCGGCATCTACAACGCGACCGGCCCGCGTGCACCGCTCTCGATCGCCGAGATGCTCCATGGCATCCGCGCCTCGCAGAGCGGCGACAACGTCGTGCGCTTCGAGTGGGTGCCGCAGGACTTCCTGGACGAGCACGAGGTCCACGGCTGGTCGCACATGCCTGTATGGGTGCCGGTGCGCGACGACAATGCGGGATTTGCGCGCGTGAGCATCGAGCGCGCGGTGGAGAAGGGACTGACGTTCCGTCCCCTCGCACTCACGGCCCGCGACACGCTGGAGTGGTTCCGGACGCTACCCGCCGAGCGGCAGGCAGAGCTGCGTGCCGGGCTGCCCGCGGAGCGCGAAGTCGAGGTGCTGCGCGCCTGGGAGGCGCGGAAGACGGGCTGAGCCGGTCAGTTCCCGGGCTCCACGATTTCGGCCCGCTCGATCCGGTCCAGATCCGCGAACTCCCGGCGCAGGTACTCCTCGCCCTCCATGGCGAGGCGACGCTCGTCGGGACCGCGGCCCTCCGGAGCGAGCTCACCGTAGGCGCCGTTCAGCCGGTCGACGATCATCATCCCGTCGACGACACGGCCGAACGGCGCGAAGCCCGCCCCATCGAGCGCTTCATTGTCGCGGTAGTTGATGAACACCTGCGTCGAGCGTGTGTCCGGCCCGGCCATCGCGAACGCGATCGTGCCACGGCGGTTGCTCTGCACGACGGGATCATCCTGCAGCGACTCCGCGCGCCACGCCTGCTCGATCTCGGGGTCACCATGCAGGCCGAACTGCGCCATGAAGCCCGGCACCACGCGGAAGAAGCGGGTGCCGTCGTAGTAGCCGGATCGCACGAGGTTGAAGAACCGGTCCGCGCCGCGCGGCGCCCAGTCCCGGTAGACCTCGATCGTGAACTCGCCTTCCGTGGTCGTGAAGCGCGCCCGGAACTTATCCGGCGCCTGCACATCGAACATCGTGTCGCCCGGCTGCAGCAGGACGGGATTCGCTTCGCCGCGCGAGCCGGATCCGCCGCATGCAGCAGCAACCAGCAGCAGGGCAGGAACCAGGCGCAGAGGCAGATGCATCGCTGTTCTCCGTATCGTCGAGTCGCCCGTAAGATGAATCACATGCAGGATGCGGCAAGGCATTGCCTGCGCAGGATCCCGATCCGTGATTGCATCCACCGCGGTCGTGATCGACGCCCACCTCGGCGGGGAGTACGATTCCCACTCGCCGCGCGACGGCTGCACACGCCCCGACAGCCTCAGGCAACGTGCGCATCAGTTCCAGGCATCTCAGCACATGGTGCACCTGACCCGTCTTCACGCTGACCGGATACCCGAGCCCCCCGAGGACAGATGAGACTCTCCAGCCAGGCTGCGTGCTTCGCGGCCATGAGCGCCGTACTGGCAACAGCCTGCAGCGGAACGGAGGCCGCCTCGCGCGGACTCCAGGCGCAGCGTGACACGGTGGACGGCGTGCCCCGCCTGCTCTATCCGGGGAGCGGCGGCGCCGAGCTCGCGTGGCGCGCCGACACGGTTGCCGTGATCGGCGACATCCTGGGTGATGACCCGGACTACCAGTTCGACCAGGTCGCGGACGCCGGAGTGACCGGGGACGCTGCCGGAAACGTCTGGCTGCTGGACGGCGCGGGGCATCGTGTGATCGGCTACTCCCCCGACGGCACGTTCGTCGGCAGTCATGGCCGGGAGGGCTCCGGTCCCGGTGAGATCAACATGGCCTTCGGCCTCACCGCAGGGCGCGGCGATACGCTCTGGGTCATGGAGATGACGAGCGGACGGCTCACCGGATTTCCCGCCGGCGGCGGCGAGCCGCGCATCATCTCCTTCGACGCCAGTGCCTCGGCGGCCCCACCCGTTGTGATGCAGGATGACCGGATCCTGGCCGGGATCCGCTTCACCTTCGGGCTGGATCGCGACCAGGCGAAGGAGCAGCGTCGGTCCGTCGTTGCACGCTTCGCACTCGACGGAGCGCTGCAGGACACGCTTTACTCCATGCTGCTGCCGGAGCCCGACGTCGTGCAGGTCGAGAGCGGCAATCGCCGCATGATGATGCTCTCGACGCCTCGCTTCGCCCCCGTGCTCCGCTGGGCCGCATTCCCGGATGGCAGCCTGGCCGTGGTCGACGACGATCGCTACTCGATCCATGTCCTGGAGCCCGACGGCACCGAGCGGCTGCGGATCGAGCGCGACGCGCCCCCGCGCGCAACGACCGAGGCGGACCGGCAGGCCGTGCTGGAGGAGATGCGCACCCAGCAGGTGCGCGGGTTCGGTGGCGACCGGGCGATGCTGGAGGAGGCCGTGCGCCGGCAGCTGGAGGCGACGACGTTCGCGGCCACGATCCCGCGCATCGAATCGATCGCCGTCGATCGGCAGGGTCGCCTGTGGGTAGTGGCATCCTCGGACGACCCCGGCGCCGACGGCCGGGTCGACCTGTACGACCGCAATGGCGTGATGCTGGGCACGCTGCCGGGCCTGGGGCTGCCGACCGCCTTCCTGGCGGACGGCCGCGCCGCGTACCTTGGCAAGGACGCGGATACGGACGTGCAGCAGGTCACGGTCGTGCGGCTGATCGAGGAGTGAAGTGGCCGAGCACGCCTGTTGCACCGGGTCCTGACGTCTTTCAATCGATCAGGAGGCGGCATGCGACGGATGTGGGCAGGCGCAGTGCTCGGGACAGCGCTCTTCGCGGCGGGCTGCGCGACGAACCCCGTGACCGGGCGGACGGAGCTGGCGCTCATCAGCGAGAGCCAGGAGATCGCGATGGGCCAGCAGGCGGCGGCGGACGTGGAAGCGTCGATCGGCGTCGTCGACGATGCGGAGCTGAACGCCTATGTGCAGCGCGTGGGCGAATCGCTCGCCCGTGAGTCGGAACGCCCGGACCTGCCGTGGCGGTTCCGGGTGGTGGACGACCCCACGCCGAACGCGTTCGCGCTGCCGGGCGGGTTCATCTATATCACGCGCGGCATGCTCTCGTTGATGGAGAACGAGGCAGAGCTCGCCGGTGTGCTCGGCCATGAGATCGGGCACGTCACGGCGCGCCACTCCGTGCAGATGATCAGCCGGCAGCAGCTGGCGCAGATCGGACTGATCGCCGGGATGATCCTGGTCCCCGAGATCGCCCAGTTCGGCGACCTCGCCGGCACCGGGCTCCAGCTCCTGTTCCTCAGCTACGGTCGCGACGCCGAACGCCAGGCCGACGAGCTCGGCTACCGCTACTCGCTCCAGCAGAACTACGACGTACGCGAGATGCCGGACATCTTCGTGTCGCTCGCGCGTTCGTCCGAGCTCGCAGGCCAGAGTCCGCTGCCGAGCTGGCTGTCCTCCCACCCGCTGCCGCAGGAGCGCATCGAGAGACTGAGCGCAATGCTGGAAGAGCTGCCGCCCGGCCAGCGCAACGTCGAAGCAGCCGACTACTTCGATCAGATCGACGGGCTGGTGTACGGCAACAACCCGCGCCACGGCTACTTCCAGGGCGCCACGTTCCTGCACCCCGAGCTGCGCTTCCGGCTCGAGTTCCCGCGGGGCTTCCGGCTCGCGAACCTGACGTCAGCGGTGCAGGCGATCAGCGAGCAGCAGGACGCCGCGATCCAGTTCACGTTTGCACAGGGCAGCGCCGCGCAGGCGGCCAGCGCGTTCCGGCAGCAGCAGGGGATCCGCACCGGGCAGCCGCGCAGCGAGCGCATCAACAACTTCCCGGCCGTGATCGTGCCCTTCGAGGCGCAGACGGAGGGGGGCGCGATCGCCGGCTACGCGGCCTACATCGAGGACGGCCAGCGCACCTACCAGCTGCTGACCTACTCCGCAGCGCAGAACATCCGTGCCTACGAGAACGCCTTCCTGCAGACGATCGGCAGCTACCAGCGCGTGAGCGATCCGTCCGTGCTGAACGCCCAGCCGGAGCGGATCGACGCCGTCCGCCTCTCGTCCTCGATGACGTTCAACGAGTTCATGCGACGCTATCCGTCCGGCATCGACGCGGACGAGCTCGCGCTGATCAACCAGGTGACGAACCTGTCAGCGCAGCTCCCGGCCGGGTCGTGGGTGAAGCGGGTGCAGTAGCGACGCGGCCGCGTCAGTTGTCCAGCGCCCAGCGCCGGCCGGAGAAGTCGTAGCGCAGCGTCAGCCGGCCACTGCTCACGTAGAGCTCGGCATGCGTGCCGCCGGCGAAGGTCTGGTAGGACCAGCGCTCGCCCCATGCGGGCGCGGGCAGACTGTCCAGCACGGCAGGAACCAGCTGCGGCAGTGAGTCAGGGTAGCGACCGGCGGCCGAGCGGTGCGTCTCGAGCGCGGCGACGATGACGTCGCCGCGCTCTTTCGTCCGTTCGATCGCCGGCTCGTCGCGGTGTGCATACACGTAGACGCCGACGCCGGCGGCGGCGATCAGCACCGCGACCACGATCTCGGCAACGGGCAGCTTCACGGCAGGGTCGTCACGGTCAGTGCGGCGGGCGGGATCGCCGCGTGTTCAGGCGCCCGAGCGGCCCGCGGCGAGCATCTCCTGCTCCGCCCAGTCCTCGCGCTCCTCCCGCTTCGCCCAGCGCAGGAAGACGATCGAGATCGCACCCCAGAAGACCAGGGCGCCCGGCACCCACATGATGAGCCCTCCGAGCTGCTGATCCTCGAGCGCGTTCAGCGACTCGAACACGCGCGGCGCCTCGCCGTAGAACGGGTACAGCACGACGGTCGACAGCGTGATGATCGCCGAGACGATCGACATCGGAATGCCGAGAGCGAACAGGTAGAGCAGCCGGATCGGCGTCGTGGTCGGCCGGAGCTGCGGCGCCGGGCTCACCACGGGCCACCACATGATCACCGCTGCCACCATGAACATGAGGTGCTGCACGATGTGGACGGCGTGGTCCTCGAGTGCCCAGTTGTAGAAGCGCGGGAAGTGCCAGCCGGTGAACACCGCGTTGTAGATTGCGAACGCGACCAGCGGATGCACCAGCAGGGCGGCGGTCGCCCGCACGCGCGGGTTGCGCAGGATCGGATCCAGCGACCAGCTGGGCAGCCCGAGCAGCAGCAGCGGCGGCATGATCAGCATGAGCAGCATGTGCTGCACCATGTGCGCGCTGAACAGGAAATAGTCGCTGAGGTCGTGAATCGGACCGTTGAGGGACACGAACATCACGACGACGCCGCTCGTCCAGTAGAGCACCTGCGCCTGGCTGACGGGCGGCCCCAGGCGGTGCTTCTCGCGGAGCGGGCCGACCAGTGCTGCGTAACCGGCGAGCAGCAGGCCGCAGCCGATCAGGATGCTGGGGTGCAGCTCCCAGCGCGTCCAGGAGAACTCGCCCGCAACGCCGTGGAGCAGCGCAAGTGTGGAAACCATCGAAGGTACTGCGGCCATCATCTCGACTTCCATTCAGCGCCGGCCGCAGGTGGCCGGCGCCATGACCTCACATCACTGCCCGTCCCGCTAGGTCCGGTACTCGCCCAGCACGACATGGAAGAGCAGCAGCCCCGAAATCAGGAGCGCCGCCAGCAGTGACAGACCGTAGAACACCCGCGAGAAGATCTTGCTGTCGAACTTCAGGTGCATGTAGAAGAGCACCACCAGCATGAACTTCGCGAACGACAGTGCCAGCAGCAGCGGCACCTCGACCGGCTCCATCGCCGGGATGTAGGAGATCGCGACCTCGATCGCCGTCACGACGGTGAGGATCACACCGATGATGACGTACGTCCGCAGGCTCGCGTGCCCGCCCTCGGCGTGCGCGTGCTCGACCTGATGTGTTTCCTGCGCCATGCGTCCCTCTCCTACGCCAGCAGGTAGATGAGCGTGAAGATCACGATCCAGACGATGTCGACGAAGTGCCAGTACAGGCCCGCCACCTCCACCTGCAACGCGTGCTTCTCCGGCACCATCGGGCCGCGCAGGATGTCCATGAACAGGATGAACAGCCAGATGATCCCGATCGAGACGTGCGCGCCGTGGAAGCCGGTCAGGATGAAGAACGATGAGCCGAACAGGTTCGTCTGCAGCGTCAGCCCGGCATGGTAGAAGTGCGTGAACTCGTACGCCTGGAAGCCCAGGAAGAGCGCGCCCAGCAGCACCGTCGTGAACAGCCCGGCAAGCGCCTGCTTCCGCTTCCCCTTCTGGATCCCGTCCAGCCCGACCACCACCGCGAGTGACGACATCAGCAGCACGAACGTGCTGATCGACGTCAGCGGGATGTCGAGGATCTCGGTCGGGAACGGCCCGACCACGCTCGCGGACTTGTATACCATGTAGGTCGCGATGAACGACCCGAAGAACAGCGTCTCCGACGACAGGAACACCCAGAACCCCAGCTTCCAGGTGTTCAGCCCCGTCGATGTCGGAGGGTGGAGCGCGTGTGCGTCAGTCTGTGCCATGGCTTCGTCTGGTCGTGAAGCGGGCCCGGAGCCCGGGCCCGGAGCCCGGGCCTGGGTACTGCCCGCCGCTTGATTCTTCTCGTCCTGTATCAACGTCGGCCGATCGGTCCATCAGATCCGCCGTCCGCCGTTCAACCCGCGCCCCGGCCCAGGGCCAGGGCCCGGGCCCGGTCCGTTCTACGTCGGCTCGTACGCCCAGTTGACCACACCGATGAACGTCCATGCCAGCCCGATCAGCGGCTCCCACCAGGACGGCGCCATGAACAGCACGCACGTCAGCGTGACGCCGACCGCCGTGAACAGCGGCCAGTAGGAGTTGGGCGGCATGTGCATCGGCTCGGGCTCGCCACGCGCGTCGCGCTCGATCTGCTCCGCCTCGACCCAGAGCGGCTCGCGGCTGTGCACCGTCGGGATCTTCGCGAAGTTGTACTCGCGCGGCGGCGACTCGGTCGCCCACTCGAGCGTTGCGGCGCCCCACGGGTTCGGGCCGGCCTTCACGCCGCGCTTCGCACTCTTCACGATGTTGACGACCAGGAGAATGACGCCGATCGCCTGGATGAACGCGCCCGCGGTCGCGAGCTGGTTCAGCCCCGCGAGGTTCAGGTCGCTGCCGTACGTGAAGATGCGGCGCGGCATGCCGAGCAGCCCGATCCAGTGCATCGGCATGAACGTCAGGTTGAAGCCGATGAAGTAGATCCAGAAGTTCGCCTTGCCGAGCCGCTCGTCCATCATCCGGCCCGTGATCTTCGGGAACCAGTGATAGAACGAGCCGAAGATCGCGAGGATCAGCCCGCCGACCAGCACGTAGTGGAAGTGCGCGACGACGAAGTACGTGTCCGTCTGCTGCAGGTTGTGCGGCGACGTCGCGTGCATGACGCCCGAGATGCCGCCGATCGTGAACGTCGCCACCATCCCGACCGCGTACAGCATCGCCGTGTTGAAGCGGATCTTGCCGCCCCACATGGTCGCTACCCAGTTGAAGATCTTCACGCCCGTCGGGATCGCGATGATCATCGTCGAGATCGTGAAGAACGCGTCGGCGATCGGGCCCATGCCGGTCGCGAACATGTGGTGCGCCCACACGCCCCAGCCGATGATGCCGATCAGCACACCGGAGTACACCATCACGGCGTAGCCGAACAGCGGCTTGCGCGAGTTGGTCGGGATGATCTCGCTGACGATGCCGAACGCGGGCAGGATCAGGATGTACACCTCGGGATGCCCGAACATCCAGAACAGGTGCTGCCAGATGACCGGGTCACCACCTGCCGCGACGTCGAAGAAGCGCGTGCCCCAGAAGCGGTCGAACGTCATCAGGAACAGCGCGACCGCGAGCACGGGCAGCGCCGTGATCATCAGGAAGCTCGTGACCAGCGCCATCCAGCTGAACAGCGGCACACGCATCATGCGCATGCCGGGCGCCCGCATGTTGATGATCGTCGTGATGAAGTTGACACCACCCATGATCGACGCGACGCCCAGGATCTGCAGGCCGAGCCCCCAGAAGTCCATGTTCAGCCCGGGCGAGTACTGCGTCGACGACAGGTTCGCGTAACCGAACCAGCCCCCGTTCGGCGCGGCGCCGAACAGGAAGCTCATGTTCATGAAGATCGCGCCGAACAGGAAGATCCAGTACGACAGCGCGTTCAGTCGCGGGAACGCGACGTCGCGTGCGCCGATCTGGAGCGGCACGAAGTAGTTGAACATCGCCACGGCGATCGGCATGCCGACGAGGAACACCATCGTCGTGCCGTGCATCGTGAAGATCTGGTTGTACAGATCCGGATTGATGAACGCGTTTTCCGGCTTTGCCAGCTGGATCCGGATCAGCAGCGCCTCGATACCGCCGACCAGGAAGAAGAAGAGCGCCGTGACACCGTAGAGGAGCCCGATCTTCTTGTGATCGACCGTCGAGAGCCAGTCCCTGATTCCCGTCGGCCGCGCCGGCCCCGCATGCGCATGTGCTGGCGCGTGTGCTTCGATCGTCGCCATTTCGATTATCGCTCCCGCGCCTACTTGAGGCTCCTCAGATACGTCGCAATGAGGCGGATCTCCTCATCCGTCAGATTCGTCGGCGGCATGCCGCCACCCGGCGTGTGCGCACCCGGCATCAGTGTGCCGGGCTTCAGGCTCTGCGGATCGCGGATCCACTGCTCCACGTTCGCCTGCGTGTTGCGCGCCGCGCCCGCACCGACCCACGGCCGCGTGCCGAAGCGCGTCAGCACCGGACCCAGTGCGCCCTGCGCCCGCGTGCCGCTGATCGCGTGGCACGCCACGCACGTCTTCGACAGGAAGACCTCGCGGCCCAGCTCGGCTTCGCTCTGCGCGCCCGGCACCATCAGCGCCGGCACCTCCGGTCGTGCCGCGGGCAGCCCCGTCGGCGCGGGAATCGCCCCGACCTGCCGCGCGGCCGGAGTCGGCGCGGGCAGCGGCTGCTGCGTCGCCTGCGGCTCCACCTGCGGCTGCGTGCGCGGCGGTGCGCTGTCGCCCACCTCGGGCGCCAGGCCCGTCGTGTCGCCGACCGGCGCCGTCGCGCCCGGCGTCCGCGCGAGCTGCGTCAGCATGTCCGAGCTCGTCGCGCCGCTGCGCATCTGCTCGATCCAGGCGTCGTACTCGGCCTCCGACACGACGTGCGCGATCATGCGCATGATCGCGTGCGCCTCGCCGCAGAACTCCGCGCACTGGCCCGTGTACGCGCCTTCCTCGTGCGCGGTGAACAGAATCTGGTTCGTGTGCGGCTCGCGATCACCCGTGACCGCAGGCTGCGGGTTCACGTCCCGCTTGCCGCCCAGCTTCGGGATCCAGAAGGAATGCACCACGTCCGCCGAGTGCAGTCGCAGCTCGACCGGCCGGTCCACGGGCACGTAGAACTCGTTGCCCGCAACGACCCCCTCCTCCGGGTAGCGGAACTCCCACCACCACTGGTGACCGATCACCTCGATCCGCAGTGCACCCTCGGGCGCCTCCTTCTGCGTGTCGAAGATCGTCAGGATCGTCGGAACCGCGATCAGAACCACGATGATCGAAGGAATCACCGTCCACGCGATCTCGAGCTTGGTGTTGCCGTGGATCTGCTCGGGGCGCGGCTGGTTCGGCTTCTCGCGATAGCGCCAGATCACATACAGCAGCAGCACCTCGACCAGGACCATGATGCCGACGGTCCATGCCGTGGTGTTGTAGAACACGGCGTTCTGCTTTTCGCCGAGCTCGCTGACAGGGCGGAATGTCGTCTGGGGGAAATCGCCGCCGGCCTCGCACGCCGCGACGAAAAACAGCGCGGCGAGCGTGAGCAGACCGCCAACGCGGCGAAACCGGAACTTCGACAAGGGCTCAGGCTCCTGTTGCTAGCCAAATCTTCCCGCAAGGGGTCGTGCGGGAGTCAGGCACGTTATCGGCTGCACCCCCCGGGGTCAAGCCGACTCCGCTGCACACGCACACCACGCGTTCCGCCCCATCACCCTACGGCACGCGGTTGGCGCGCACTGCAATGCACGGTTATCCTGCCGCAAATGCAGCCGACCGATCTCCTCGTCATTGGCGGCGGCGCTGCGGCAGCCGCGGCCGCGCTCGAGGCACGCGCGCACGACATGAGCGTCATCGTCGTACGGCGGGCGCCCGGCGCATCCGCACTCTCCCGCGGCGGCTGGACCGGCCCGCTTCCCGGACCCATCGCGCATGCCCTGGTCCGGCAGCACCTCGTGCACGTCGATCTCGACGGGCCGCTCCCGCATCCCGACGGCGAGCTGCGACACTACGACTTCGCGCCGGCGTCGCATGCAGCCGCACGCGTGGAGACAGGCGCCTGCGTCGTCGGCATCGAGGGGCTGCCCGTCTTCCGCCCGCGCGCACTCGCACGCCTCTGGGGCGATGCCGCCGGTGCCGAGCTCACCCACGAAACGACGCGCCTCGCCGGGACCCCGCCCGCTGGCTGGGCGCCGCTCGCACTGGCCCGCGCGATCCAGGCCGACGCCGCGCCGCTTGCGGTCGCACTTCGCGACATCGTCGCCCGGACACGCTGCACGCGCCTCGTCGTGCCGGCTGTGCTCGGGATCGAGCGGACGGGCGAAATCCGCGAGCGGCTGGAGGCCGAAACGGGAGTACCGGTCGGTGAAGCGCTGGGCGTCGCGCCGTCGGTGCCGGGCTGGCGCCTGCACCGGGCACTCGAAGGCGCGTTGATCGAGGCCGGTGTGCAGGTCGTGGACGGGAGCGTTGCTGACGTCGAGCAGCGGGCTGGCCGCTGCACTGGCGTGGACGTCGTGCGGCATGGCTCTGACCAGGCGGAGCGCTTCGCGGCCGAGCGGTTTCTGCTGGCGAGCGGCCGTTACGTTGGCGGAGGGATTGTCGCCGACCCCGTTTTTGCCGAGCCGGTGTTCGGCGCCGCTGTATGGATCGACCACCTGGGCGAGCGCTTCGAGGAAGTCGATTCCGTCGCGCTCACGGACCCGGTCCGGACGGAGGAGCAGCCGCTGATGCGCGCGGGCGTGCGCGTCGACGGCAGTCATCGGCTCCGGCGGCCTGGGGGAGACGCGCTCGCGAACGTATGGGCGGCCGGCTCCGTGCGTGCCGGCGTGGCGGATGGTCTGGGCGCGGCCGCGGAGGACGGCGTCGTCGCCGTGACCCGGATGCTGTCGGCGACGGCGTGAGGAGCACATGGCTCGACTGACGAACCAGCTTGCGGCGTGGGCGAACCTGGGCTACCGGATGGCCGCGCACGTGCTGGTGCGGATGCCGGCGCGGGCGGTGGGCGCACTGCGTGACCGTGAGCGCTACCTGGCGGCGGTACGCCCGGAGGGCTACCTGCCGCTGCTGCCGGAGGAGCGCGCCGCGTTTCCTGCGACCATGCGGTGCGTGCACTGCGGGCTGTGCGCGCTGGCCACGCCGGACGTACAGTCGGCATGGGACGAGGCGTGGACCTTTGTTGCCGGCCCGTCCCGCGCGCTGGACCGCGCGCCAGCCGTTGCGGCGTCGACGGGCGCGGCACCGCGCGATCCCGCCGGGGCTGCGGTGTGCCCGATGGGCGTGCCGATCCCGCGCATGACCGCCACGATCGACCGACTGGCTGCCGCCGGTGAGCAGCACGGCTGAACACAGACATGGAGAGAGCGCGCGATGATCAGGCGCATGGCGTTCGTGCTGGTGATGCTGACGGGCGCGGCTGACGTGGCTGCACAGGAAGCGCGGCCGCGCGCACGCGAAGCGGGGGTCGTCGTCGGGATCTTCGAGCCCGGCGCGCAGAACGCGATCACGGACGTGGCAGGGGTGCGGGTCGGTCAGGCCACGATCCACCAGGAGCGCGTGCACACGGGCGTGACGGCGATCCTGCCGCACGACGGCAACCTGTTCCGCAGTCGTGTCCCGGCGGCGATCGTGGTCGGCAACGGGTTCGGCAAGCTGCTGGGCGTGACACAGGTTCGCGAGCTGGGTGAGCTCGAAACGCCCATCCTGCTGACGTGCACGCTGTGCGTCTGGAAGGCTGCGGACGCGATGGTCGAGTGGCTGCTCGCGCAGCCGGGCATGGAGGAGGTGCGCTCGATCAATCCCGTCGTCGGGGAGACCAACGACGGCGGGCTGAACGACATCCGCGCGCGCCCGATCACGGCGCAGCACGTCGTGCAGGCGCTGGAGTCGGCCGCTGCCGGTCCCGTCGCGGAAGGTGCGGTCGGCGCCGGCGCGGGCACGGTCGCGTTCGGCTGGAAGGGCGGCATCGGCACATCGTCGCGTGTCGTGCCGCAGGCCTACGGCGGCTACACGGTCGGCGTGCTCGTGCAGAGCAATTTCGGCGGTGTACTCACGATCAACGGTGCACCGGTCGGCGTGGAGCTCGGCAAGTACAGCTTCCAGCGGGCAGTCGAGGCGGAGCGGCCGCGCGAGTCGAACCGCGAAGCGAACCGGTCGCGTTCACGCGACCCGTCCCGCGGCGATCATCCGACTGCCGGTGCGGCAACGGCAGAACAGGCCGACGCTGCGAGCTACGTCGATCGCGACGGCTTCACCCCGGATGGCAGCATCATGATGGTCGTTGCGACGGATGCGCCGCTCGACGCCCGCAACCTCGAGCGGCTCGCGCAGCGTGCCCTCGTCGGGCTCGCACGCACCGGAGCGACCATGAGCAACGGGTCGGGCGACTACGTGATCGCGTTCTCGACCGCGGCTTCGGTGCGCCGTGAAGCGGACGCGCCCACGCCGCGTCCCGGTGCATTCCTCTCCAACGACGTCGTGTCGCCTCTGTTCCAGGCGGTGGCGGAGGCGACGGAGGAAGCGATCTACAACTCGCTGTTCCGCGCGACGACGGTGGGCAGCGTCGAGGCACTGCCGCTCGACCAGGCGATGGACGTCCTGAGAAAATTCAACGCGGTGCGCCCGCAGGAGTGAGCGACTGGCAGCTCGTCAGGGATGGACCTCGTCCTCGATGAACCGCTCGAGTTCGTGGGCGTTCGCCTCGGCATCGCGTTCGCCCAGCTCCATCACTTCCTGCAGGTACAGCGGGTTGAACATCAGCATCGCGAGGATGTCGGGGGAGCGCGTCTCGCGCGTGCCGAGCCCTCGCGTCATGAAGCGGAACGCCCACGGCAGGTCGAGCTCGTGCCCCGCGGCCATGCGAGCGAGGTCCTGGCTCGGCCGGATCGTGAGGATGCGGATCGGGCGCAGGCCGTTGCGTTCTTCGGGCGGCAGCTTCACGAGCAGCGAATTGAGCCGCTCGAGCCGCATGACGTCCTGGTCGATCAGATCGAGAAACACGGAGTTCAGCAGCAGACCGAGCACCTGCGCGGGCGGCGGGTAACCGGTGACCACCGGCGCATCCACCTCCTGCTGCGCACGATCGTAACGCGTCGAGATCGCGAGCACGCGGTCCGCGCCGAGGTGCAGCGCAGGGGACAGCGGGGCGGACAGACGCATGCCGCCGTCGCCGTACCAGTGTGCGCCGACCGCAGGATCCTGGATCTCGACGGCAGGGAAGAACAGCGGCAGCGCCGCAGACGCCATGATGTGATCGATCCGCAGCTTGGTCTGCACCGCCCGGCGGTTCGGCCGCGTCCAGGGCGCGATGTCGCGCCCCTGCACCCACACGACCGACTGGCTTGTCGTGTACGACGCCGTGACGATCGCGACCGACTTCAGGGCGCCCCGCTCCAGGTTGTAGTCGACGCCGCTGAGCACGCCCTCCTGCGTGACCATCACCTCCTCGAGCAGCTCGCGCAGCGGCGTCGTATCCAGCAGTCCCTGCACGCGCGCCACGCCCTGGCCACCGCCGGACGTCAGGCGGGAACCCCAGCGAAACGCACTCCACGCGATGGACCACGGCGCCACGCGGAAGACGTCCTCCACCTGGAGCTCGCTCCAGAGGCCCCGCAGCTCCTCGACCGACTGGGCGAAGGTCCCGAACCGGGAGGCCAGCTTGGCGGCATTGACGGCGCCCGCGGACACGCCGGTCAGGATCGGCAGGTCCAGCTCGGGATAGCGGCGGGCGATCCATGACAGCACACCCACCTGGTAGGCACCCCGGGCGCCGCCGCCGGTCAGGACGAGTCCGATCTCAGCCATTGCATCAGGTTAGTACCGGAATACGTCGCGCGGCCAGCCCGCGGGGTGCCATCCCGTAGCCTGGGCGTACCATCCCGCTTTTCCGTGCGTCACACACAAGAGACAACCGCAGCCGGCCTGATGCCGTCATAGCTCATTGTGGGCAGACGTTTTATCGTTGATTCATGCATCCCCCGGAAGACCCGATGGACTTCCTCAGCGAGCTGAAGCGCAGGCGAGTCGTCCGAGTAGGCATTGCCTACGCGGCGGCGGTGTTCGTCGTGCTCCAGGCGGCCGACCTGGTCTTCGAGGCACTCGATGTCGGGCCGGGTGTGTTTCGCGTGCTCGTCATCGGCTGTCTTGGCGGGTTCCCGGTCGCGCTCATCCTCGGGTGGCTCGTCGACGTAACGCCGGATGGCATCCGCCTGACCGCCCGGCGCGGCGAGCCGGGGCGCCTGCTCGCGCGCGTGCCGCGCTGGGCGGTGTTCGCGCCGGTCGGCGCCTTGCTGCTGAGCGCAGTTGCGTTCGCGGTCGTCGTGCGTACACCGGGGACGGCGAGCGCAGTGAAGCCCGGTGCCGAAGTGCTGGCGGTGATGCCCTTCACGGTGATCGGCTCGGCGGGCCTGACGAGCGAGGGCTTTGTCGACCTGCTTTCGCGCAACCTGGATGGCGTCGGCGGCATTCGCACGGTCGATCCGCGTACGGTGCTGTACCGCTGGGAGCAGCGCCCCGAGGACTCGGCGCTCGACCCGGACGGGACGGCGATCGAGATCGGTCGCAGTGTTCGAGCCGGTTCCGTACTGACGGGAAGTGTGACCGTCCTCCTGGACAAGGAGGTCTCGATCAGCGCCGAGGTCCGACCCGTCGACGGTGACAGCACCCTGCTGGCGAGCGTCCAGGTGACCGGCAGCGCCGATCACGTTCTCGACCTCGTCGATTCGCTGAGCGTCGCACTGCTGCGCGGTCTGTGGGGCACGTCGTCGGCGCGCGCGCTGCCGCGCACGGACGTGCGTGCGATCACGAGCGGCAATCTCGATGCGATTCGTGCGTTCCTGCGCGGCGAGCAGCACTACCGCGCGTCGGCGTGGGACAGCGCGATGGTGTGGTTCGCGCAGGCGGTCGCCGAGGACTCGATGTTCCCGCTGGCACACTACCGCCTGGCAATGACCGCGGGCTGGCGCGGTGGCGGTCCTGCGACGTCGGCCTCGGCTGCGTCCACCCGCCTCGCCCTGCATTTTTCCGATCGCCTGCCTCCGCGCGAGCAGGTGCTCGTGCGCATCATGGGCATGCGAGCGGACGGCGACGCGGCAATGGCGCGCGACACGCTGCGTGCATACCTGCAGACCTACCCTGATGATGCCGAGGCCTGGTTCCTTCTCGCCGACGACGAGTACCACGCCTCGCATGAGTCGATTGCGCCGCTGCGCAAACGGCCGGAGGAGACGCTGGTGCTGTTCGACCGCGTGTTCGGCCTGGATCCGAGCTTCACGCCCGCGCTGATCCACCCGCTGGAGATCGCGTTCCGCTCCGGCAATGCGGCACTGGTGGAGCAGTATGTCTCGCGCGTGCGTGCGGTCGCGCCGGAGAGCAATGGCGCGCAGCTGTACTCCGATGCTGCGGATGCACTGCAGACGCACGAGCCGGCCGCACTCGGAGCGCTGCTCGCCCGCATCGTTGCTACATCCGACAGCGCGGCGGCCGATCTCGGTACCCAGGCTGCGCAGGCCGTGCGCGCCCCGGTGCTCGCGGCGGTGATCGGCCTGTCGCCGGATGAGCGCAGCGACGCACTCGCCACGTTCCGCGCCACGCTCGGCGGCACACATCGCGACGCTGCTGCCGCGATGCTCGCGCACATCGAGATCGCGCACGGCAGAATCGACGCCGCGCGCGTGCTGCTGGCGCCACTGGCCCGCGACGCGACGACAGCGCCCCTGCATGTTCACCCGCTGGAGCGGCTCGGCGTCTATGTGGGGGTCGCCGACACGACGACCGCTGCAGGGCGTCTGGTGGAGCTCGAGCCGGCGCAGCTGGACGTTCTGCGCATGATCGCTGCGATCGATCGTCGTGATGCCGCTGGCGTCCAGCGCGCGGCGCAGAGCATCGCGGCCGCCGCGACCGACAGCCTCTGGCGCACGATCGCCGACGCAGGCTACGGCTTTGCCGCAGCCCTGGGTGGCGAGACGATCGCGGGGCTCGCACAGGTGCAGGCCACTCTGCCACGGCACCGGTATGCGGCAGGATCCGTGTTCGACGCGCTCTGGTTCAGGTGGGTCGAGCTGCTGGCGGAGGAGCCGCAGACGCGCGACCGCGCCATCGAGCTGCTGCTGACGAGGTGGCCGGGCGAGCCCGCGCTGGAGCTGCAACGGCAGTACGTGCTGGGCCGCGCACTGGAAGCGAAGAGTGACTTCGGCAACGCGCGAATCGCCTACACGCGCTTCATTACGGCCGCCGGTGAGCCGGGCGACCTCAGCGGCCCGATGCGTGTGCGTGCAGAGCACGCCCGCGATGCGCTCGCCCGCTTCGGCTCACTGAGACCGTCCACGACCGGCTGATCATTCCCGCAGCCAGGGCGCGAGCACAGCCGCATCGCCGCTGATGTCGGGCGCCGGTTCGATGCCGAGCAGCCGGGCGAGGAACGGATGGATGTGCACGTTCTCGAACGCCGGGATCCGTCCCGCCGCACGCACGTCCGGTCCGCTCGCCAGGAAGATTGCGCCCATGCCGGGCGTGCCCGGCGGCCAGCCGTGTGCTCCGTGCGGCGGCACCGGCATGCGCGCGCGTCCGATCTGCCAGTACGGCTCCGCGACCAGCACCAGGTCGCCCATCCTGGGATCGTTCCACCTCCACTCGTCCGGCAGCTCGTCTCGCTCGTAGACCGCCACGTGCGGCACGGATTCGAGTGCGGCCCGCATCGAATCCATCCTCGTGGTGTCACCATCCAGGTAGAGAAACGCGAAGGGGCCGTGCGTGGCAAAACGCAGCCCGATCGTATCGACGTGCTCCGCGAGGAACACCGCGTCGCGGGTATCCGCCATGCCGTGATCCGAAACGACGACGTAATTGATGTCGCTGGCAAACGGAAGTTCACGTGCTCCATGGATCAGCCGGTGCACCATGGAATCGGCGCGAGCGACAGCTGCGTTCGCCTGCGGTGACGAAGGCCCGTACCGGCTGCCCGCGTCGTCCGTCATCTCGAAGTACAGCGTCAGCAGCCGGGGTCGCTCCGCATCGGGCAGCCGCAGCCAGGAGAGCACGGTATCCACCCGCGCCTCGTCCGGCATGCCGGCATCGAAGCGCTTCCAGTACGTCGGGCGCACGCCCGCGACGTCCGCTTCGCTTCCGATCCAGAACATCGTGCCGGTGCGCAGGCCCTGTCGCTGTGCAGTGACCCAGATCGGCTCGCCGCGATACCACGTCCCATCCTCGACCGCGGCGCGGCTGGCGGGCGAGTACCACGCGTCACGCGCAGGGTCGTAGAAGGTATTCGCGACGATGCCGTGCTCTCCCGGGTACAGCCCGGTCGCGATCGAGTAATGGTTGGGGAACGTCTTCGCGGGCTGCAGCGGGATCAGCGAGTCGGCGCGGATGCCGGCACCGGCGAGGGAGTCCAGAGTCGGCGTGAGGCCGCGATCCAGGTAGTCGCTGCGAAAGCCGTCGAAGGAGATCAGGACCAGGTAGCGGTCGGCCGGCCGGGACTGCGTCGGAGGTTGGCCACTCGCGCAGGCACCGAGCAACAGCAGCGCCGCCGCGAACACTGCCCTGCGGCGGGCAGACTCGTGCATCAGGAACTCCGGAATCAGGTTTGCGTCGGGGTCGAAGGTAAGTAAACTCCACGCCGTCGCACAGTACGAACGGGCACCCTGTCTTCAGACGGAGCACATGGAAGCGATCGACGCACTCTTCGCAGGTCCGTGGGGACCGGTGCTCATCTTCGTGCTGCGCATCTTCGACGTCTCGCTGTCGACCCTGCGCATCCTGCTGTCGGTGCGCAACCAGCGCGTCATGGTGCCGATCATCGGGTTCTTCGAGGTGCTCATCTGGATCTTTGCCGTGGGCAGTGCGATCCGGAACCTGGAAAGCATCTGGCACGTGCTCGGCTACGCCGGCGGCTTCGCGATGGGCAACATCGTGGGACTCTGGATCGAGGGGAAGCTCGCGATCGGCCTGGCCACGCTGCGCATCATCTCGCGCGCCGGCGGTGTCGAGCTCGCCGAGGCCCTGCGCGACCGGGGGTACGGCGTGACGGAGTTCTTCGGACAGGGCCGGGAAGGCCGTGTCGAGATCGTCTACACGGCGGTCGCGCGCCGTGAGATACCGCGCGTGCTCGACGAGGTCGCCCGCTGGGATCCGGACGCATTCGTCACGGTCGAGGAGCCGCGCGAGATCCGCCGCGGCTGGATGCAGTCCACGCCGAGGCAGCGACTCGCCCCCGGTCTGCTCGGCGGCAAGTGGGTCCCGCGACCGATCCACCCCACGCGGCGCGATCGCGAAGGGCCCCGCACCGAGGAGAAGTAACCGCCCTCAGCTCAGCTCGACCTGCCGTGCGTCGATGACGTCGGGCAGCTCGCGCAGCGTGTCCATCACCTCGTCCGGGATGCGGCCGTCCACGCTCACCGCGGCCAACGCTTCGCCGCCGGCCTGCAGCCGCGCCTGGTGATACTCCGCGATGTTGATCGACGCGCTCCCGAGAACGGTGCCGACCCGGCCGATCACGCCGGGCACGTCCTGGTTGCGGATGACGAGCAGGGAGCCGCTCGGGTGCACCACCACGCGGAACCGATCGATGCGCACGATGCGCGGATGCCGGCCGGCAACGAGCGCACCCGCGGCGCGCACCTCCGCGTCGCCCTTGCCGAGACGCACCTCGATGAACTCCTCGTCGCTGCCATGCGTGCCGACCCGCGTGCGTTCAATCCGTATGCCGCGCGACTCGGCCAGGTGGATCGCGTTCACGAGATTCACGGCGCTCGAGCCCACGACGTCGCGCAGCACACCCGCGATCGCGGCGCACGTGAGCGGCCTCATCGCCGCCTCGTTCGGGCCGCCGTAACGCACGGCAATGCGCGTGACCGGCTCGTTCGCCAGCATCGCCGCGAGTCGACCGAGGCGCTCGGACAGGTCGAGCAGCGGACGCAGCCGCCTCATCTCTTCACCGCCGATCGCCGGCGCATTCACGGCACTGGTCATGTCGTTGTCGACCAGGGCACGCCGCACGCCGTCGCTGATCTCGACCGCGACGCTGTGCTGCGCCTCGGCCGTCTGCGCGCCCAGGTGCGGCGTCAGGACGACGTTCGGCAGCGAGCGAAACGGATGGTCCGCAGGCAGCGGTTCCTCCGCGAAGACGTCCAGCGCGGCGCCCGCGATGACGCCGTTGCGCAGCGCGCCGGCCAGCTCGTCCTCCTGGATGACTTCGCCCCGGGCCGCGTTGACGATGACCGCCGTGGGCTTCATGCGTGCCAGCTCGTGTGCCCCGATCAGACCGTGCGTCGCTTCGGTGAGCGGCACATGCAGCGAGATCACGTCGGCCTGCTCGATCACGTCGTCGAAGGAGACACGCTCGACGTCGAGCTCCAGCGCACGCTCCTCGGAGAGATACGGATCACTGACGATGACATGCATGCCGAACGCACGCGCACGCCGCGCGACTTCGCCGCCGATCCGCCCCGCGCCGATCAGGCCGAGCGTTTTTCCGTACAGCTCGAACCCTGCAAAGCTCTTCCGGTCCCACTCGCCCGCTCGCATCGACCGGTCCGCAGCCGGGATGCGACGCGCCAGTGAGAGCAGCAGCGCAAAGGTCAGCTCCGCGGCCGACAGCGTGTTGCCGGACGGGGCGTTCAGCACCGCAATGCCGCGCTCCGTCGCAGCGCCGACATCGATGTTATCGACGCCGACCCCCGCACGGCCGATCACGCGCAGGCGATTCGCGTACTGCAGCGAATCGCGGGTGATACGGGTCGAGCTGCGCACGATCACTGCGTCACACGGCTCGATTGCGCGCGCAAGCTCATCGCCCTTCAGACCGCTCGTCTGGATCAGCTCGAATCGGTTGTCGCGCGACAGCGGGGCGAGACCCTCGGCCGACATGTTGTCGGCAATCAGGACACGGTAGCGGGGCATGTGGATCCGGCAGGTATCTATGTGAACAGAAAAACGGCGGGAGCCCGGCACAGCCTGCGCCGGGCTCCCGCCGCGTTGATTCAGGAGCCGAACACGTCCGTCAGCGCGTCCAGCAGGTTCTCCGTCTCCTCGACCGTGTGGTCGCCCATCGTGCCGATCCGGATCGAGTTCTCCTTCATCTTGCCGTAACCCGTGGCCATGATGTAACCGCGCTCCTTGAGCGCCGCGCAGGCCTTCGCGCCGGTCCAGGGCTCGGGCACCATGATCGTCGTCGTTGTCGGCGAGCGGTACCCGGCGGGTGCCAGGATCCGCAGGTTGACCCCGCGATCGTTCATCTCCTGCACCCACGCGTAGACACGATCGGCCATCGCCTGGTGGCGGTCCCACCGTGCCTCGTTGGTTTCCGCACGCATCGCCTCGAGCTGCACTTCCAGCGCGTACAGCAGGGACACCGCGGGGGTGTTCGGCGTCTGGTTCTTCTGGATGTTGCGCTCGAACTCGTGGAAGTCGAAGTAGACACCCCGGTCCATCTTGCGGCTGGCACGCTCCAGGACGTTCTTCTGCGCAACGCCGAACGCCAGGCCGGGAGGCAGAGCGAAGCACTTCTGCGAGCCCGTGAGCACGAAGTCGAGCTTCCAGTCGTCCGTGTACACGGGCGCGCCACCGAGGCCGCTGACACTGTCGACCAGCAGCACGACGTCGCCTGCGTCGCGCACGACGTCCGAGATCTCCCGGATCGGGTTGAGCACGCCCGTCGACGTCTCCGAATGCACCACCGTGACCGCGTCATAGATGCCGCGCTGCAGTGCGCCCGCCACCATCTCCGGCGTGTGTGCCTCGCCCCACGGCACCTCGAGCGGGTCCGCCTGGAGTCCGGTCGAAACCGTGATCTTGTAGAAGCGCTCGCTGAACGCACCGTTCACCAGCGCGAGCACCTTCCGGCGCGCGCCGTTGCGGACGGCACCTTCCATGAGACCGGTCGCCGACGACGCCGAGAGGTAGACTGGCCGGTCCGTCTGGAACACGTACTTCAGCCCCGGCTGGATCCGGGCGATCATCTGCTCCATCTCTGCGACGCGGTGGCCGATCATCGGACGCGTCATCGCCTGCAGCACCTCCGGCCGGACCTCGGTCGGTCCGGGAAGGAAGAAGCGGCCGAAATCCTGCCTGACCTCTGTTTTCATTCCGGGTTTCTCGCGTACGGCAGATAGGATCTGTACTCGGGCTCGAGCAGCTCGAGACCCTTCTCGAAGAGCGCACGGTTGAACGCGCGCCGCGGAGGATGCCCGCCCAGGGCGAGGGGCAGCACCGGCGCCAGGCTGGGCGAACGGACCACCACGTCCGCCTCGGCGGTCACGGCCGGGCGATCGACCACACCCGCGTACGCGACGAACACGTCCGCTGCGTCCGCGGCTTCCAGGTCCGTCGCGCCGTCTCCGACCATCATGAACGAACCGCCGACCTCACTGCGCCATACGCGCAGCAGCTCGCGCTTGCCGTACGCCCACGTCAGCGGCGAGGCCACGTCGAAGTCGTCGTACTCACCCTTTTCGTCGAACGTGACATCCACGGCCGCAACAGCGCGCGCCGGCAGGCCGAGCTCGTCCGCCATTGCCTCCACCGCCGCGCGGATACCCGCGCTCATGATGCGCACCTGCACGCCCTCGTCCAGCAGGGCACGCACGGTCTCGCGGGCGTCGGGGACCAGGTTGTCGATGTAGATCTGCTTCAGCGCCTCGACATCACCGCGCGTCGGCTGCACCAGCGCCAGCCGGCGGCTGTACACTTCCTCCATCGGAACCTCACCGCGCATGACTGCCTCGGTGAGATCACGGACGGATGCGCCATGTCGCCGCGCCAGCTCCTCGATACCCTCAACAGCGGACAACGTCGAGTCACAATCGAAAACAACGGTGCCGACCCGCAGCAGGCGCCTCACTGCTCAACGCCTCCCGCCGACGGCCGCACCGCCTGCGTCACAGTCAGATTCATGGGCGGTATGTTGGGCTCAGGCCGACCCCGCGGCAAGGTGCAGGACCCGCGTGTCGACCTCTGTTACATCGAACGCGGGCACGACTGACGCCACGGCCGACGTCGGGACGTTGCTCGCCGCTCAGGGAACGATCACGAGCTCCAGCCCGACATAGCGCTCGTCGGTCAGGAAGAATTCGCCCAGCCGTGAAACGCCGTCATGAAAACGGGCGACGAGGCGAACGGCCCGGCCGCCGTAGGTCAGCCCGGCACCGGCGACCACGGCGATGGAGGCGTTCCAGTCGGTCCGCTCCGCGGCATGCAGATCCACGCCGGCAAAGGCCTCTCCCAGCGGCCCCAGCGACCACTCGTGCTCCGCGCCCAGGTCGAGCTCGGCGCGGTCGTACCGCCCCAGGCCGCGTGCGCGCAACTCGTACTCCGTGTTCGAGCGGAATACCCACGCGCCGCCGGCGTACAGGCGGGTGGGCCCGAGCTGGCGCACCGCATTCACCTCGAGCGCCTCGTGGCCGAACTCGATGCGCTCCGCGCCGGACGCGATCATGAACTCGTCACCGAGGTGCGAGCTGCGGTGCATGAGCGCGATGCGGCCTGACCAGTCGTTGTGCCGCACTTCGACCGGCAGACTGATGAACCAGTCCGTTCCGAGATCGTCCCGGCTCGGGTACTCGATTCGGAAGCGCGCAAAGGCCGCCGCCTCGACTGCAAGCACCGCACTGCCACCCTGCCACTCGCGGAGCCGGGCGAGCGGCAGTGTGCCGCCAAGCGCTGCAGTCGCCTGCACGTCGTGGGCGGCATCCGCGGAATCGCCGAGCACGAACGGCAGTCGCTCCGGTCCGCGCGAGCGCAACAGGTCAGTCGCGAGCAGCCCGAGGCCGAAGCGTGGTGACAGCGGATCCGCGACCGGATGGCGGAAGTTGCGCGTGCGCGGCAGCAGCCAGTCACCCGCCTGCGCGTGCACCGACGCTGGGGCACACGCAAGCATTGCGGTAATGGCAAACAACAGACACCGTCCAGCAGGCAGGGCCAACGCTTGCTCCGCGCGAAGGTACCGGAAATGCACGCGTCCACGCGCGGCCCCTTTTGCCCGGTGAACGCTGGCGAAATCAGATGCTGAAGCTACTCGCGCCGCAAGGCACCGCATGAACGACCACGCGCGGGCGCGCGAGCCGGACCACCGCGGGCGACGCGCGCGGCTCGGTCGGTTGCGTGCCGACGGACTCGCATTCTCGCATCCGGATACGCGGCTCGTCGCCGCATTCGACGCCGCACGCGAGCGCGCGATCACCCCCGTGCGGGACCAGGGGACCGGCACGAAACCACGCGTCGTCGAGTTTGAGGAGGACGCCCTCACGGCCTTCTCCGCACTCGTGATCGGCGCCCGGGAACAGGCCCGCACACGCATCACCGCACTCGCCGCCGAGCGCACCGGACCGGTCACCGCGTGGCTCATCGGCCGCTACTTCGCGTTCACAGGCGACCCGGAAGCCGCCGCCTGGCTGCACCCGTCGCTGCAGGCCCTTCAGTTGGGGAGCTCGCTGGCCACCGCGGCGCTGTCGGACAGCCGCCCACACCAGGACCCGCTGCTCCCACTGGTCGCGCGCGAGCTGATCCCCCTCGCCGAGGCCACGGGAGATGCCAGCGTTACCACGACGGCGCGCAGACTGGCGGCCGGAGCGGATCCGGGAAGATCCGTGGACGCCGTGCTCAGCCGGCTCGCCGATGTGCGCAGCGCAGAGGGCTGGCGAAGGCCTCTCGACGTGCTGAACGCGCTGCTCGACGGCAGGACCGAAATCGCCGCGCAGGGGTGGCAGGAAATCGCTACCGACACCGCGGACGAGGAGCGGAGCTGGATCGTCCCCCTGCTCGTTGCCGGGATGCTCGGCATCGATCCCGACGCCGAGCGCGGACGGCTGCGCCTCCGCCCGCACGCCCCGGCGGACTGGCCGCACTGGGGAGCTGACAACATCCGCGTGGGTGATACGGCGGTGGAGCTGAGCGTCGAGCGGGAGGGCGACACGATCGCGATCCGCGTGGATCAGACCGCCGGCGCGCTGCCGCTCACGCTCATCCTCGAGCCGACCGTCGAAGCCCCGGTCGGCCCCTGCTTCGTGGACGGACAACCGGCAGACCTCGCCGTGCGACCGGGCCCCCATCGCGTGGTCGTGCCCGTGCAGCTCGTGCTGGATTCGCCCCGGGAGCTGCGGATCACCCTGGATTCGCAGGCCTGACAAGAAAAAACCGCCCCGGGTCGTGCCAGGGGCGGTTCTCTACCGAAGAGGTACAGCGCTCAGCGCGCCACCATCCGGCCGTCTCCGACCAGCAGCTCGCGCAGGTGCGCGGGGCGCTTCGGCACGGCGGTCTTCAGGATGGAACGCGCGTAAGTGATGCGTTCGTCGTCACTTAGCTGATCGACAACGGAGATCGGAGCGCCGTAGCGCAGGAGCAGCCGCTTGGCGTCCTTCGCCACACTATCGTCCATCGCTCCTCCAGATCGTATGGGGGCTGATTGGGCAAATCTACCGCAAAACAGTTTGTGGTGCAATCCACACGGGGCGGTCCGCAGGTTGCACCACCGCTCCGGAAACGCATGGAGGAGCGGTGGATGTGGAATCCTGTTGAGCAGTACCGGCAGCGCCGGGCGCGCCGCCGGTTTGTGCCCCGGAAGCCGCGGGTCGGTGTCGGCACCACGGCCAAGCTTTCCGTCGTCGCGCTGGTGCTGATCCTTGCCGTGGCCGCGGTGCTCGAGATGCGGGGGGGCGGCACGGCGGAGCGGGCGCTGGTGCCGTACGCGGAAGAGGCGCACGTCGCACCGGCGGACCTGATTGCGACGGCGGGCCGGCGCCACCGCCTGGTCGTGCTGGGGGACGTGCCGGGCGCCGCCGCCCCGAAGCAGCTCGCCGCCCGGGCGGTGCAGGTGCTGGTGGAGACGTCGGGGCTGGATGCGCTGGTGGTGGAGGTTCCTGCGGACGAGCAGCCGTACCTGGACCAGTATTTCCTGACCCGACCGGAGGATCCTGCGATCCTGATTTCGCGACCGCGAGCGGTGCGTGAGGCGGAAGGTGTTTCGCGCGATTACCTGGAGCTGTACCGGACGGTGTGGCGCGCCAACGAGGCGCTGGGGCCCGACCGCGCCATCCGCGTGATTGCCGCCGATCTGCCCTCCTGGCCGCCGCAGCGGGGCACGGCGCCGAACCGTGCGGGCACCCTGTACGGGGAGCGTGACGCGTTCATGGTGGCGCGGGTGGATTCGCTTCTGCTCGGCCGGAACAGCCGGGCGCGGGCCCTGTTCTTCATGGATGGCCTGCACGCACTGCGCGGGGGTGCTGCCCTGCAGTCGGGCGGCACGGGGCTGGTGAGCATCACCTGGCTCGCGCAGCGGCTGGAGGAGCGCTATCCCGGCGATGTCTACAGTATCGCGGTGGATGCTTCAGCCGGCCGGGTGGTGCCGCCGGCCGTGGTGGCGTGGCGCGGGACCGGTGCCTGGGACGTCCTGCGAAACGGCGTGCCGGGCGCGCCGCGATCGTTCGGACTGCGCGTCACCGATGCGTTCGATCCGATCGGTGCACCTGTCCGTGTCGCGGCCGTGCCCGGCACGACCTTCTCGCTCCAGCCGGGAGGCCAGCTGCGCGAGCTGGTGAACGGCTACATCCTGCTGAACTAGAGGATCGGACCTGACTCGTCCGTGAGGGCGCCGCGTCCCTGCACTCCGACCTCACTGGTATGCGTGCGCCCTCCGGACTGCTGTTCGCCGCCCCGTCCACCGCGCTCGTCGCGGCCGGCATCTCCGCGCTCCTGCCGGCGACTCGGGGGCACGTCCTGCACCCGCTCCGCCTGCTCGGTCAGCTGCCCGAGCAGCTTGTCCATCTGCCGGCCGTTCATGAGCGTTGCCAGGTGCCCGATCAGGCCGAGCGCGAGCGTCGCACGGTCCGGCACGGTCAGGCGGTCCTGGATCTGGTTCATCAGGTCGCGGATCGCGGCGTTGTCGCGCGATTCGCTCTCGGTGGTACGGGGCGGTTGGGTCATTGGATCTCCTCGGCCTGGTAGCCTTCCTCCGAGACGGCCTGCGCGAGCGAGCGCGGCGTCGTACGCGACTCGTCGTACTCGACCGTCGCGCGTCCCTGCTGCAGGTTCACATCGGCTCTCGTCACGCCATCGACTTCTTCGAGCGCCTCGGTGACCGACTTCACGCAGTGGCCGCACGTCATTCCGGAAACCTTCAGGGTCGTCGTTGCCATTGTTCCTCCAGAGGGCGCGGCTACCGCCGCGCCGGTTGAATGCAATGGCACCTGCGCCATTGCTTTGCCAGTTTCGGGCCGCACTCAGGCGGCACGCGCAAGCCGTCGCAGCCGGAGCGAGTTGGAGACGACGCTCACGGAGCTGAGCGCCATGGCCGCACTCGCGATCACGGGCGAGAGCAGGACGCCGCTCACCGGGTACAGCACACCCGCCGCGATCGGGATTCCAATCACGTTGTAGATGAACGCCCAGAACAGGTTCTGACGGATCACACGCATCGTGCGGCGTGAGATCTCGAGCGCAGTCGCCACTGCACCGGGATCGCCGCCGACGAGCGTGACGTCGGATGCCTCGAGCGCGACGTCGGTGCCGCTCCCGATCGCGAAGCCGACGTCCGCCTGCGCGAGCGCAGGTGCATCGTTCACACCGTCGCCGACCATCGCGACACGACGCCCGGTCTCGTTCTGCAGCCGCTTCACCGTACGCGCCTTGTCCTGCGGCAGCACCTCTGCGACGACGTTGTCGATGCCGACGTCGCGCGCGACGGCACGCGCCGTGGTCTCGTTGTCGCCGGTGAGCATCCAGACGTCGATGCCCAGCTCGCGCAGCTTCGCTACCGCAGCGCGACTCGTCGGCTTGACGGGATCCGCGATCGCGAGCACGCCGCGCGCACGTCCGTCCACGGCCACGAACACGGGCGTCGCACCGCGGCCTGCCCAGTCGCGCGCGGTCTGCTCGAGCGCGCTCGCGTCCACTGCCCACTCCTCCATCAGTGCACGGTTGCCGATCGCGATGCCGTGCCCGTCGACGACCGCCTGGATCCCGCGGCCGCCGTGTGACAGGAACGACTCGGGCTCATCCAGTTCCAGGCCCGCATCACGCGCAGCCTCGGTGATCGCCGCACCCAGCGGGTGCTCGCTGCCTCGCTCGGCCGAGCCGGCCAGGCGCAGCAGCTCGCCGACCGGAGCGACGCTCCGGTTGCGACCGATCTCGACGAGCGTGCCATCGTCCGGGTCGGACGGGAGCACCGCGCCACCCACGAGGGCCGGCCGCCCCTCCGTGATCGTGCCGGTCTTGTCCAGGACGACCACGCCGATATCGCGTGCGGTCTCCAGGCTCTCCGCGTTGCGGAAGAGAATGCCGCGCTCCGCTGCGCCGCCCGTGCCGACCATGACCGCCGTCGGCGTCGCAAGGCCCAGTGCGCACGGGCACGCGATGATCAGCACCGTCACGAACGACACGGTCGCGAACACGAACGACGGATCCGGCCCGAAGGCGAGCCACACCAGGAACGACAGGACCGCGATGCCGATCACGATCGGGACGAACACGCCCGCCACGCGATCGGCAAGCCGCTGAATCGGCGCGCGCGAACCCTGCGCCTGCTGCACCAGCCGGACGATCTGCGCCAGTGCGGTGTCGCGACCGACACGCGTCGCACGGAAGCGCAGGCTGCCAGTGCCGTTGATCGTGCCGCCCACGACCTCGTCGCCCGGCCCCTTCTCCACCGGCAGCGACTCGCCCGTCAGCATCGACTCGTCGACTGCACTGCGTCCGTTCTCCACGACACCGTCCACCGCCACCTTCTCACCCGGACGCACGACGATGACGTCCCCAACTTTGAGCGCGGCGATCTCCACATCCCGCTCCTCTCCGTCGACCACCACGCGCGCCGTCTTCGGCTGCAGTCCCATCAGGGCGCGGATCGCGTCCGATGTGCTCCCCTTGGCACGCGCCTCCAGCACCTTCCCCAGCAGGATCAGCGCGATGATCATCGAGACCGCCTCGTAGTAGACATCCGGAGGCAGCCCCGCACTCGTGAACACCGACGGCACGACCGTCGCCACCGCGCTGTACAGGAACGCCGCACCCGTGCCCAGCGCGATCAGCGTGTTCATGTCCGTCGTGCCGTGCAGCGCACCACTCCACGCACCACGGAAGAACGGACGTCCCGACCACGCGATCACCGGGAGCGTCAGCAGGAGCAGCGTCCAGCGCAGCGCCCCCGCGCTCATGTCGCCGAGGAACGGGAACAGGTCCAGGATGCCGTGCGTCAACGGCATCATGAGCCGGTCCAGCAGGTCGAT
>DASTYK010000094.1 GCA_035764935.1 Longimicrobiales bacterium
ACTGGACTCGTTCGACTTGCATGTGTTAGGCACGCCGCCAGCGTTCGTCCTGAGCCAGGATCAAACTCTCCAAAAAGAAAAGTCCGATACAGCTCTCATCAACGAAACGCTCACGTGTTGTTCTGTGAACGTTCGGAATCATTACCTTTGCAGTACCTCGTGGTGCGTTGCCGCACCTGCGCGGCGGAAGGTATGCCGCCACGCGAGGCCCACACGAACGTCTTACCCGACCTCGATTGTCAAAGAGCAATTGGCGCGAAACGCGCCGAGCAGAACAGTATACAGGACGGTCGCCGACTCGTCAACCCCGTGTTTCACGAAGGGTGCCGGCCGTCTGAACGACCCGGCCGGCAGAGCTCCTTCCGATTGCGGAACGGAGCTCACGGAGCGGGGGAGGAGCTATTCCTCCTCGTCCTCGACGTCCTCCTCGAGGTCCTCTTCCCACTCTTCGTCTTCGTCTTCTTCCCAGTCCTCGTCCTCGTCCCAGTCCTCGTCCCAGTCCTCGTCGTCGTCCCAGTCCTCGTCGTCTTCGTCGTCCCAGTCCTCGTCTTCGAGCTCATCGTCCTCGAAGTCGTCCTCGTCGCCGGCGAGGATCGTGGGGATGTCCTCGTCCTCGAGCCACGCGCTCCGGCGCCGATGCAGAACCTCCGCCATTTGCCGACTCTCCTATGACAGGGCGGTATGGAAATGGTGCCGGCCCCCGCAGGCAGCACCTGTCGACGTGCGTACTGCGCGTCGGACGGCCCAAGGTAAAGGCATGATCAGGAGTGTCAAGGGGATTATTTCCCTCGAAAAACCTTGTGAACACGCCAAGAATTTATGCGTCGCTCTCTGCCCGGTGATGAGACGGAACGCGCGCCCCGAACCCAACGTCGACGGGCGTTGCACTGGCTGCTCGGCAGCACGCGATCGAGCCGGCGCGGGGGCACGGCGCAACTGCATGGAATGGTCCGCTGGTGCGGGAGCCGGAACCCTGCCGCCGCGTGGGCGGCGATGAACAGAGTTCCGGAGACCTGTGGAAGAGGCGGCGCGTCCGCTCAGCTCGCGGCGCGCGCGGCCTTTTTGCGTTCGTGCTGCTTGAGAAAGCGCTTGCGGAGACGGATCGCCGCGGGCGTGATCTCGACGAGCTCGTCGTCGCCGATGAACTCGAGAGCGCTCTCCAGGGTGTGGGCGCGCGGCGTTTCGAGCTGGATCGCCTCGTCTGCACCGGACGCGCGGATGTTCGTGAGCTTCTTGCCCTTGGTGACGTTGACCTCGAGATCACCGGGTCTTGCGTTGCTGCCGACGATCATCCCCTCGTAGACGTCGATGCCGGGGCCGATGAACAGCTCCCCCCGCTCCTGCAGGTTCCAGAGGGAGAAGGCCACGGAAACGCCGTCGGCCATCGATACCATGACACCGCGGTCGCGGCTGCGGATCGTGCCGGCCCAGGGTCCATAGCCGCTGAAGCGGTGGTGCAGCACGCCTTCGCCACGCGTGTCCGTCAGGAACTCGCTGCGGTAGCCGAACAGGCCGCGCGCAGGCATGCGGTAGACGATCCGGGTCAGCCCGCTGCCCTCGCCCTGCCCTGCGCTCCGCATCTCGAGCATCTCGCCGCGGCGGCTGCCGAGCTTCTCGATGACGACGCCGACGAACGCCTCGGGCACGTCGATCACGACCTCCTCGTACGGCTCCAGCGTCTCGCCGTCGGGGCCCTTCTTGGTGATGATGCGCGGTCGGGAAACGGCGAACTCGTAGCCTTCGCGGCGCATCGTCTCCATGAGGATGCCGAGGTGCAGCTCGCCGCGGCCGCTCACGGTGAAGGTGTCGGGCGAGTCGGTGTCCTCGACGCGCAGGGCGACGTTGCGCTCCAGCTCCTTGTAGAGCCGGTCGCGGAGCTGGCGGCTCGTGACGTACTTGCCGTCACGGCCTGCGAACGGCGACATGTTGACCATGAAGTCGACGGAGATCGTCGGCTCCTCGACCGCGATGCCGGCGAGCCGCTCCGGTCGCTCAGGGTCCGTGATGGTCGAGCCGATCTCCACGTCCTCGATACCGGCGAGCGCGACGATATCGCCGGCCGATGCGCTCTGCACCTCCACGCGCTGCAGCCCCTCGAACGTGTAGAGCTTCGAGACGCGCCCCTGGCGGTCGCCCTCGTCGGGTGCAAAGCCCACCACGTCGTCGGTGCGATGCGCGAGCAGCAGGATCGAATCACCGACGTTGACACTGCCACGCTCGACCCGGCCGATCGCCAGGCGGCCCAGGTAGGGCGAGTGATCGATCGTCGAGACCAGCATCTGGAACTGCGCCTCTGCATCGCTCGGCGGCGGCGGCACATGCTCGAGGATCGCCTCGAAGAGCGGCTCCAGGCTGTCGCGCGGCTGGTCCAGCTCGCGGACCGCGTAGCCGTTGCGGCCGGAGGCGTACAGGAAGGGGGCGTCCAGCTGCGCCTCGTCCGCCTCCAGCTCCATGAACAGCTCCAGCACCTCGTCGTGGACACGCAGCGGGTCCGCGCCGTCGCGATCGATCTTGTTGATCACGACGATCGGCTGCAGCCCGAGCGCGAGCGCCTTGCGCGTGACGAAGCGCGTCTGAGGCATCGGCCCGTCAAAGGCGTCCACCAGCAGCAGCACACCGTCGACCATCCGCAGGATGCGCTCGACCTCGCCGCCGAAGTCGGCGTGGCCGGGCGTATCGACGATGTTGACCTTGTGCTCGCGCCAGTGGATCGACGTGTTCTTGGAAAGGATCGTGATCCCGCGCTCGCGCTCGAGCGGGTTGGAGTCCATGACCCGCTCCTCCACGACCTGGTTGTCGCGGAAAGCGCCGGCCTGGCGCAGCATCTTGTCGACCAGTGTGGTCTTGCCGTGGTCGACGTGTGCAATGATGGCAATGTTGCGGATCATGTGTCGGATCGTTCGGGTCTCGTGTAGAGCCCTTGAAAATAACGGGACTGGATGGGTAGGCGGCACCCCCCAATTTCGGACGGAAAACTGCGGGTTGTGGGCGGGTGGGTGGTGCGAGATGGGTGGTGGGCACTTCGGGAACACCCTGGGGCGGCGGGCGGCGGGCGCCCTTCGCCCGTTAACCCCGTCGTTCCCGAAGTGCCCACCACCCCTCTCGCACCACCCATCGCCCAAAACCCGCCGTGTATTCAGCCTTCGATCCGGTACAGCCTGACCGGCTCGATCTGCACCGTGACATGGTTGATGTCGTAGTCGTCGTGCATGCGCTGGTGGATCGCGTCGAGCACGGTGCGGTGCGTGGCCGCGTCCGTGATGACGACATGGCCGCTCATGGCGACGAAGCCGCTGGTGAGGGTCCAGACGTGGAGGTCGTAGACGCGCTCGACGCCGGAGATGCTCTCGATGCGCGCCTGTACGTCGGCCAGGTCGATATGGGAGGGGGTCGCCTCGAGCAGCACGTCGACGCTCTCGCGCACGAGGCGGAAGCTGCTGTAAAGGATGAGGGTTGCGACCAGGGCGGAGATGATGGGGTCGGCGGGCATCCAGCCGGTGAAGAGGATGACGAGTGCGGCCGCGATGGCGCCGACGGAGCCGAGCAGGTCACCGAGGACGTGGAGATAGGCGCCGCGCACGTTCAGGGAGTGACCGGACGCGCCGTGCAGCAGGAGTGCCCCGACGATGTTCACGAGGAGGCCGCCACTGGCGACCGCCAGCATCAGTCCGCCCTCGACCTCCTGCGGCACACGCAGGCGTGACCAGGCCTGCCAGTAGATGAGCAGGGAGAGCGCGATCAGGGTGGCGCCGTTGATGAGGGCGGCGAGGATCTCGATGCGCAGGTAGCCGAAGCTGCGGCGCGCCGTGGCGGGTCGTCGCGAGAACCAGAGCGCAAAGATGGCGAGCGCAAGGGAGGCGACGTCGCTGAGCATGTGTGCCGCATCGGCGACGAGCGCGAGCGAGTTTGCCAGGATGCCGCCGACCAGCTCGACCACCATGAACGCCGCGGTGATCGCGAGCACGATGGAGAGTCGGCGTCGACCCAGCTCACGCAGATCGTGACTGTGGTCATGCTCATGGCCATGGTCGTGCACGTGATCGTGCCTGTGCCCATGCTCGTGCTCGTCGCTGCGCCCCTGCCGCAGCTGCTGAGCTTCCCGGTGGCCGTTGTGGTCGCGCGCGTGAACAGTCATCGTGGGGGCGGCGTGAACGCGGCGTCGCGGGCGATCACCCATGTGAACGTGCTGTCGATGTCGATCGCGCGCGGTGCGTCCTGCAGCAGCGCGCCCGCCTCGTCGCGGGCGAACAGAACGATCGGCTCGCGCGCGGGCACGGGGGGCATGGTGTCGATCGTCTCGGGCTCGACGCGACCGATGACGACGTGGCCGCCGCCCGACTCCAGGTAGTCGTAGCCGACGGTCAGCCGGCGCTGGGAGCGGTTGTCGACGATCAGGGTTGCGAGTGCGGCGCGCGAGGAGGCGGCGTCCCTCGGTGCTTCCGGGAGTGTGGCGGGCGCAACCGCGCACGCCGTTGCGGACGCGAGCGCAACGGCTGCCGGCAATCTGCGCCCGAACAGGCCTGCTCGCACGACTCTGTACTCACGCATGTGCCTGTCGGACCGTGTGAACCTCCTCGGCCTGCGCCGGCAGCTCACCGGCGCGCGACAGTGCCGTGCGGAACAGCACGGGGCCGATGATCTCGTGGATTGCGATCATGGCAAGGAACATGGTCTGGATCTGTCCTCCGTACTCGCCGAGTGCCCGACTCGCGACGGTCGCAAGCCCGAGTGCGACACCCGCCTGAGACACCAGTCCCATCCACGTGTACCGCTTCACCTGCGGCTCCGCCTGTGCCCATTCTGCGCCGATGCGGGTTCCGAGCCACAGCCCTCCCGCCCGCAGCGCAACCGCTCCGAGCGCGACCGGCCACAGCATCGCAAGCTCGCGCAGGTGAATCGAGCCGCCGGCGACGCTGAAGAACATCACGTAGGCGGGCACGCTCGCATCCTGGATCGCCTCGATCAGCGGCTCGCCGTCCACGGGGCTGATGTTCTCCACGAAGAAACCGGCCGCGAGCATGAAGAGCATGTACTCGACGTGCAGCACGTCGGCGAGCTCGTACCCGAAGAAGATAACGAAGATGACGAAGATGACGAGCCGGGTACCGACGCGGCGCAGGTACAGGTCGATGAGCAGACCGAGCAGTGCGCCGGCGACGAGTGCGCCGATCAGCTCCCATGCGATCGTGCCGATCGCGGCGATATCGAAGCCGGCTTCGGGAGAGAGTACACTCTGCGCGCCCGCGATGGAGAGCGTCGCCAGCAGCACGACGAGCACATCGGCCACTACGACGACGCCGAGGGTGGTGCTGGTGACAGGTCCGCTCGATCGCACCTCGTTGAGCAACGCAATCGTCACGGCCGGTGAATGCACGGTTGCGATCGATGCGAAGACGAACGCCATCGCTACGGCCGCGGCGAACGGGAGCCCGGCGAGGAATGGGACGAACTCGCGGAGCAGGAGCGCAACCGCTGCGAGAAGCACGAAGACGATCCCGATCTCGCAGACCAGGATCCGCAGGATGATGCCGCCTCGCTCCCGCAGAAGCTGCGGTCGCAGCTCGGCCCCCGCGACAAAGGCGATCACGCCGATCGCGAAGCCATTGACGACGGAAAGATCGGCGATGTTGCGGGCCGAGAGCGTGCCGAGCAGTTCCGGTCCCACGAGCATCCCGCCGAGCAGATAACCGGTGATTTTCGGCAGTCCGAGCAACTGCGCGATGCCGCCCAGCGTGAACGCGAACAGGAAGAGGAACCCGGCAGCCATCGCCGAGCCTGCTGCGCCTACGGCGGTTTCCGGAAGTCCGAACGAACCGGGGACGAAGGCATCACGCAGAAACCGGATGCTGGCAATCACTCCGAGCAGGGAGATCGCAAGCACGATCTGCGTCCCCATCCCGCCGCCCGATGATGGGCCGTCGTGGCTCATGCGTCGTCCGCAAGCCTCTCGAGCAGGGTGATCACCTCATCCGGGGAGCGGACCCACGCGGTGGCCGCGGAGTGTTCCAGCCGATGGGGCGCGACGAGCACACCGGCGCCACGGCCGCGCAACGCCTGGAATGCGTCCTCGTCCGTGCGGTCGTCACCGATGTAGATCACCGGTGCGATGCCGTTGCTGCCGAGCAGCGTCTCCACGAGGAAGCTCGTGGCCCTGCCCTTGTCCCACTCCACGTCGGGACGCACTTCCACGACCTTCTTGCCCTCCAGCAGACGCAGGCCGCGACGTCCGCCGCAGCAGCGCTCGACCCGCGCCCGTATCGCCTGCTCCCTGGCTTCGTCTCTCACCAGTCGGAAATGGACCGACAGCGAGAGATGCTTGTCCTCGACCAGCACCTCGGGTTCCGCGCGAAACTCCGCCTCCAGCGCGGCCCTGCACTCCGCCACGACATGCGTCGTTTCCAGCGCCTCCGGGTGAATACGCTCCACGCCCGCGCCCTCGATCTCCAGGCCGTGGTTTCCGGCGTAATAGATCTCGCCCAGGCCGACGCGTGCGCGTGCATCCTCCAGCGCTCGCCCGCTCACGACCGCAACGAGCATGTCCTCCCGGTCGAGCAGGCGCTGGAGCGCGGCGCGGGCGCCGGGCAGCAATGCGGCGTCGTCAGGTACGGGAACGATCGGCGCGAGCGTCCCGTCGAAATCGAGCGCCAGGAGCATCCGTCCGGCGCGGGCGCGCGCAGCGCGCCACTCAGGTATACAGTCGTATGCGTGCACCATTTTCATCAGCGTCGGGGAACGGCAGCTTAGCCCGCCTGGCGGAATGCGGTCAAACACCACGGCGCCCTGCTGCGCGCCGTTGCAGCGCCCTCTGGCCGCCGCTACCTTTTTCCTTTCACGACCGCCATCGCCTCGAGCCAAGTTCAGTAATGCGAACAAAATACGCCCGGCTGACCTCCGTCGCGCTGGCGTCCGCCACGCTGCTCGGCTGTGATCCCGACAGCTCGGCGCGGGCGCTCGGCGACTTCAACACCATCGTCGTCCTGGCCGTCGACTCCCTCTGGGCCCAAGTTGGCGACAGCCTCTCGACGGCGCTCGAACCGCGGGTCTTCACGACACGCAACGAGCGCACCTTCGAGGTAGAGCAGATGACACCGCTCGATCCTCGCTGGGAGCAGCTGCGCGGCTTCGTGCAGGTGCTGGCGATCGGGGTGCCCGGCGATGGCTGGATCTCGCCGGTCGTGAGCGACGGGTCGGTGCAGCCGCCGTCGATCGTGCAGAAGACGGACGTCTGGGCACGGGGGCAGCTCGTGACAGCGCTGGTCCTGTCCCCTGACAATGCCGCGGCCGATGCCCTCGCCCTCGCCGACTCGCTCGGCGCAACCTACGACGCGCTGTTCCGTCGCTACGTTGCGCAGCGCATGTTCGCCTCGGGCGAGGACACCGCGACACGCGACTCGCTCCTCGCGCGCTACGGCTTCGGCATCACCATTCCCAACGTGTACAACCCGACCGCAGCCAGCGACTCGGTCCACATCTTCCGCAGCGACGCGCAGATGGGGGGCACGCTGTTCCGCTCGATCGGGATTGCGCGGCGCGAGGGTGTGCTGCCCGCGGATCCGCAGGCGGCGCTCGACTGGCGCGATCGGATCGCGGCGGAGTACTACACGCGGCCGCCGCAGGCGACCCTGCGCGATACGCTCATCACCAGCTCCCTGCCGCAGGGCGGCATCGAGGTGCAGGGCGTGTGGCAGAGCGCGGACCCGTCGTTCCCGGAGGCGGGTGTCTTCGTCACGCGCATGGTCCCGTGCCCCGAACGCAACGAGACGTACCTGCTCGACGCCTGGCTGCTCGCGCCAGGTCGGGGCAAGGTCGAGTACATGATCCAGTTCCAGACGATCCTGGATTCCTTCACGTGCGCGGGCGCGCAGTCCTGAAGAAGAGGCGGCAGTAACGGATGTCGTTCGTACACCTGCACACCCACAGCGAATACTCGCTGCTCGACGGCGCGAACCGGCTCGGCGACCTGGTCCGGCGCGCCGTCGATCTCGAGATGCCTGCGCTCGCGCTGACCGACCACGGCTGCATGTTCGGCGCGTGGACGTTCCAGCAGCAGGCCGGCAAGCACGGCATCAAGCCGCTGCTCGGGATGGAGGCGTACGTGGCACCGGGCGACCGGCGCGTGAAGAGCGGCGGCTCCGGTGAGGACAAGTACTATCACCTGGTGCTGCTCGCCCGCGACGAGGTCGGCTACCGCAACATCGTCCGGCTCACCTCGATCGGGTACCTGGAAGGCTTCTACCACCGTCCGCGCATCGACCGGGAGGTGCTGCGACAGCACTCCGAGGGGGTGATCGTGACGTCCGCCTGCATGGCGGGCGAGGTCGCACGGCACCTGATGGCGGGGCGCCAGGAGCAGGCGCGGGAAGCGGCCGCGTGGTATGCGGACGTGTTCCGTGACCGCTACTACCTCGAGGTGCAGGCCCACGACTCCGAGGGACAGCACCAGCTCAACCGCCAGGTGATCGGCCTCGCGGACGAAATGGGACTGCCGCTCGTCGCGACCAACGATGCGCACTTCCTGCGGGCGGAAGACCACGACGCGCACGACGTCCTGCTCTGCATCGGCCTGGGCAAGGACCGCAGCGACGAAAACCGGATGAAGTACGATCGCGGTCTGTACTTCAAGACCGCACAGGAGATCGCCGCACGCTTCCCCGACCGCCCGGAGGTCGTCGAGAATACGCTCGCGATCGCCGACAGCGTCAACGTCGCGTTCCGGAAGCAGTACTACGTGCCGCAGTTCCCGCTGCCGGAGGACGTGTCCGACGAGCCTTCACTGCTGCGGAAGCTGGTCTACGACAAGGCGCCGGAGCGTCTGGGCGAGTTGACGCCGGAGCTGCGCGAGCGGATCGACTACGAGCTGGGCGTGATCACCAACCCCAAGGCCGACTACGCCGGCTACTTCCTGATCACGCAGGACTTCATCAACTGGGCGAAGGAGCACGGCATCCCGGTCGGGCCGGGACGCGGCTCGGCAGCGGGCTCCATCGTCGCGTACGTGCTCGGCATCACGGATGTCGACCCGATCCGCTTCGACCTGCTGTTCGAGCGCTTCCTCAACCCCGACCGCGTGTCGATGCCCGACATCGACGTCGACTTCTGCTACGAGCGCCGCGGCGAGGTGATCGAGTACGTGCGCGCGAAGTACGGCAAGGACTCGGTCGGGCAGATCATCACGTTCGGCACGATGAAGTCGCGGGCCGTGATCCGCGACGTCGGCCGTGTGCTCGGCTTCGAGCCGTCGGAGACGGACCGGCTCGCGAAACTGATTCCGAACGCGCCGAACAACTCGCTGACGGTCGCGGAAGCCGCGGAGCAGATTCCCGAGCTGCGCGATTTGATCGCGAGCGACACGCGCGTGCGCCAGCTGGTCGAGTACGCCAAGGTGCTCGAGGGACTGTCGCGCCACGCGAGCGTGCACGCTGCCGGCGTCGTCATCGCGCCGGGGCCGCTGCACGAGTACGTGCCGGTCTGCACGCAGCCGACGCGCGGCTCGGGCGCCGCTGCGGAGGCGGGCGACGATGGCGTGCTCGTCACGCAGTGGGACATGATCGCGCTCGAGCAGGCCGGGATGCTCAAGATGGACTTCCTCGGCCTCAAGACGCTGACCGTGATCAATGACGCGGTCACCGCGATCCGGCAGCGGCACGGCGCACTGCGCCATCCGGATTCGGGCGAGGAGTACGCACGCATCGAGGACGTGCCGCTGGACGACCCGGCAGTCTACGACATGCTGGCGCGCGGCGGTACGACCGGCGTGTTCCAGTTCGAATCGCCGCTCGCGACGGACAAGCTGCGCGCGATGCGCTGCGACACGTTCGAAGACCTGGTCGCGACCAACGCGCTGATCCGGCCGGGCCCGCTCGACAGCGGCATGACGGACGTATACATCCGTCGCAAGCTGGGCAAGGAGAAGGTGCGCTACCCGCACCCGCTGCTGGAAGAGGTGCTCCGGCCGACACACGGCGTGATCACCTACCAGGAGCAGGTGATGCGCATGGCGCAGGTCCTGGCCGACTTCACGCTGGCGGAAGCGGACGTGCTCCGTAAGGCGGTCGGCAAGAAGGACATGGAGCTGATTCAGCAGGAGGTCGGCAAGTTCAAGGAGCGCGCGCTCGCGAAGGGTGTCGAGCAGCGCGTCGTCGACGAGATCGCCGAGCAGGTCGTGACCTTCGGCCGCTACGGCTTCAACCGGTCTCACTCGGTGGCGTACGCACTGCTCAGCTACCAGACCGCATGGCTGAAGCGGCACTACCCGGCGGAGTTCATGGCCGCGCTGCTGTCGTCCGTGCTCGACAAGACCGACGACGTCGTGCACTACATCGGCGAGTGCCGGGAGATGGCGCGCTACATCCCGCCACGCGCAGGCAAGCGCTTCGATGGCATCCAGGTGCTGCCGCCGGACGTGAACGAGTCCGGCTGGAAGTTCACGCCGGTCGCCGACGACCAGATCCGCTTCGGCCTGGGTGCGCTGCGCGGCATCGGCGCCGCGGCGGTCCAGTCGATCCTGGAGAACCGCGCGGAAGGGCCGTACACCTCGCTCTTCAGCCTGGCGGAGCGCATCGACCTGCGCGTCGCCGGCCGGCGCGCGCTGGAAGCGCTGATCCTGTCGGGTGCGTGCGATCAGCTCGCCCCGCCGGGCGAGCCGCACCCGCACCGCGCCCAGATGATGGACGGTCTGGACCTGATCGTGCGCGAGGCGCAGCTCCGCCAGGAGGAGAAGTCCAGCGGCCAGGCCTCGCTGTTCGACTTCGGCGCCGAGAGTGCGCCCGTCGAGCGGCCGGAGCCTTCCCTGCCGGATGTGCCCCGCTGGCCGGAATCGGAGCGGCTCGCGCGCGAGAAGGAGATCCTGGGGTTCTTCATCAGCGGCCACCCGCTGGACCGCTTCCGTGACGAGGTCCGCGTCTTCGAGCACGTGAACACGTCCTCGCTGAAGCAGTTCCGCGACCAGAAGGTCGAGCTGGCGTGCGTGGTGACACAGGTCTCGCGTCAGATCTCACGGCGCAACGGGGCCGAATGGGGACGCATCCAGGTCGAAGACTTCCGCGGCACCGCCACCGTGCTCGCATTCGGTGACGTCTGGGACCAGTATCATGACCTGATCGTGCAGGATGCGCCGGTGCTGATCCGCGGGCAGGTGAGCGGGCGCGACCGGGACGAGGAGGATCCGCCGATCTTCCTGGACAGCGTGATCCCGCTGTCGCAGCTGCGCGAAAGCGGCACGCTCGGCCTCGAGCTCATATTGAATGGCGGCAATGACACCGCGCTGATCGATGCGGCAACGCAGGTGCTGCGCGCGCATCCCGGCCAGGCCCCGGTGCTGGTCGTCGCGGACCAGGCCGAGCATGCCGCCAACGGCAGCGCGAAGCCGGAGACGGTGACGCTGCGGCTCCGTTCCCGCTCGCTGCAGGTGCAGCCGAACGATATGCTGCTGGCCGAGCTGCGGGAGATCCTGGGCGGCGACCGAGTGCGCCTGGTCAAATCGTGAGGAACGCATGACCGACCGACCGCTTGACTTCGAGGAAGGCATCCGCGAGCTGGAGGCGCAGATCGAGCGTCTCGAGTCGCTGGCGTCGCAGCACGGCCTCGAGGTCGGTGACGAAGTGCGGCTGCTCGAGGAGAAGCTCGCGCAGCTCCGCCAGCATACGTACGAGAACATGAGCGCGGTGGCGCGGGTCCAGCTCGCGCGCCACCCGAAGCGTCCGTACACGCTCGATTACACGAGCAGCGTCTTCACGGATTTCGTCGAGCTGCACGGCGACCGCAGCTTCCGCGACGACGAGGCGATCGTCGGGGGCTGGGCGCGGCTCGACGGCGAGTCCGTGATGCTGATCGGGCACCAGAAGGGGCGCGACATGAAGGAGAACCTGCGGCGCAACTTCGGGATGCCGCATCCCGAGGGGTACCGCAAGGCGCTCCGTCTCATGCAGCTCGCCGACAAGTTCGGCCGGCCGATCATCACGCTGATCGACACCCCCGGTGCGTACCCGGGCATCGGCGCGGAGGAGCGCGGTCAGGCGGAGGCGATCGCGCGCAACCTGCGCGAGATGGCGCGGCTGCACGTGCCGATCGTCGCCGCCGTGATCGGCGAGGGCGGCAGCGGCGGTGCGCTCGCACTGGGCGTCGCGGATCGCCTGCTCATGCTCGAGAACTCGATCTACAGCGTCATTTCGCCCGAAGGCTGCGCCGCGATCCTGTGGAAGAGCGCCTCCGCCAAGGACAAGGCGGCCGAGGCGCTCAAGCTCACCGCAGGTGACCTCGCCAGGCTCGGCGTGGTCGACGAAATCGTGCCGGAGCCGACGGGCGGGGCGCACACGGATCCCGATTCGACCGCTGCAGCACTCCGGTCCGCACTGATCCGCAGCGTGCGTGAGCTGAAGGAGCTGGATCCCGCGACACTGCGACGGCAGCGGTGGCAGAAGTACGAATCGCTCGGCGCCTGGCGTGAGGTGACGCCGGCCGGGACGTGAGGCATGGATGGCTACGATCGTCGAAGTAAGCTTCAAGGGAAACCGCCGCGAGTACTATGTCGCGGAGCAGGAAGTCGGCATCAGCGACTACGTCATCGTCGAAGCGGACCGGGGCGAGGATCTCGGGCGGGTGACGGCCGCGGGTGCGGTCGCGGAGCGCAAATGCTCCGGCTGCTCTACGGGCTGCTCTGCGCCGGTCCCGGAGCGACGCGTGCTGCGCACCGCACGCTCCGAGGAAGTCGACAACGCGGTGCAGCTGCGCGAGGACGAGCCGCGCGTGCGTCGTATCACGCGCGAGAAGGTTCTGCAGTACGGCCTCAAGATGAAGGTCAGCGAAGCGGAGTGGCAGCACGACCGCAACAAGCTGACGATCTATTTCACGGCTGAGCGTCGGGTCGATTTCCGCGAGCTGGTGCGCGACCTGGCGCGTACGTTCCGCACGCGCATCGAGCTGAAGCAGATCGGCGTGCGCGACGAGGCCGCCCTGCTCGGCGGCGTGGGCCGCTGCGGCCGCGAGCTGTGCTGCTCGACCTGGCTCCGGGAGCTGAAGCCGGTCAGCCTGCAGCTCGCCAAGGACCAGCGACTCTCGCTCAACCCTGCGCAGATCTCCGGGTGCTGCGGCCGGCTCATGTGCTGCCTGACATACGAGCACGACTCGTACGTGGCGGCACGCAAGCGCTTCCCGCGCGAGGGTCGCACGCTGCAGACATCGCTCGGCCGCGAAAAGGTGATCGGTGTCGACATCTGGCGTGAGCGCGTGACGCTGCGCCACGAGGATGGCAGCCGGCGCACGATCGCGCTGGCCGACCTCAAGCAGGAAGTCGTCGAGGGCGGTGAGGGCGGCGGCCGGGGTGATGGGGGCCCGAGGGGCGATCGCGGTGATGGCAATAACGACGCTCCGGGCGGGCAGTACCCGTTCCGCCCACGCCGTGGCAATCCGCGCGACCGGGGTGGAGAGGGGCGGCGCTCGTGAACACCAAGGACACCTGGTACATCACGACAGCGATCGACTACGCCAACGGCCCGCCTCACCTGGGGCATGCGGTCGAGAAGATCGGTGCCGACGTGATGGCGCGCTATCACCGGCAGAAGGGCGAGCAGGTCCACTTCGTCATCGGCACCGATGAGCACGGCGTGAAGGTGCTGCAGAGTGCGCAGGCCGCCGGCGTCACGCCGCAGGAGTGGGTCGACCGCATCAGTGCGCGCTTCCAGGAGACGTGGGACCGGCTGGCGATCTCGTACGACGATTTCATGCGCACCACGCAGCCGCGCCACCGCCTCACGTCGCAGGAGATCATCCGTCGCATGCGCGCCAACGGCGACGTGTACCGCGGCCGGTATGAGGGCTACTACTGCGTCGGTTGCGAGGCGTTCAAGCGCGACGAGGAGCTGACGCGCGACGCCGCCGGCACGATCCGCTGCCCGCTTCATCCCACGCGCACGGTCGAGTGGACGGAGGAGGAGAACTGGTTCTTCCGCCTGTCCGCGTACGGTGACCGGCTGCTCAAGCTCTACGACGAGCGGCCCGACTTCCTGCGGCCGCAGAGTCGGATGAACGAGGTGCGACGGCTGGTCGAGAGCGGCCTCGAGGACATCTCGATCTCGCGCGCGCAGCTCGCCTGGGGCGTTCCCTTCCCGACGGAATCCGGCGAGGGCGATGCGGTCATCTACGTCTGGGTCGAGGCCCTCATCAACTACGTGTCCGCCACGGGGTTCCCTGACGGAGACTGGGAGCGGCTCTGGCCGGCCGACATGCACGTCATCGGCAAGGACATTACGCGCTTCCACGCCGTGTACTGGCCGGCCATGCTCATGAGTGCAGGGCTCGCCCTGCCGCGTGCCGTCTGGGCTCACGGCTTCGTCACGATCGGCGGCGGCAAGCTCTCGAAGTCCGAGGGCGTTACAGTGGAGCTCGACGACGCGATCGACCGCTACGGCGTCGACGCGTTCCGCTACTACCTCGTGCGCGATGTGCCGTGGAACGGCGACGGCGAGTTCTCCTGGGAGCGCTTCGATGCGCGCTACACCGCCGAGCTCGCGGACGACATCGGCAACCTCGCGAGCCGCACGATCTCGATGATCCTGCGCTACCGCGACGGCATCGTGCCCGCGCATGCGCAGACCGACCTCGACACCGAGATCGTGCGCACCCTCGTGCGCTACCGCGGCGTGATGGACGACCATCTCCATCACCAGGGCATGCAGGCGGCGCTCGAGCTCGCCGCAGCAGCGAACGGCTTCGTCGAGTCGCAGGCACCCTGGACACTGGCCAGGGACCCCGCACGTGCCGCAGAGCTGGACGCGACGCTGTCGGCACTCGCTCGCTCGCTCGCAGCACTCTCCGCGATGCTCTTTCCCGTCATGCCGGGCCGCATGACGGACCTTGCACTCTCCATCGGCCTGGATGCGCCGCCTCTGCTCGACCAGGTCGCCGGCTGCGATCTCCAGGGTCGCCGCGTCACCAGGGGCGCCGTGCTCTTCCCCAAGCCGACCACGCCCGTGTGAGGCCGTCGCGCTGCCGCGCAGTGTTTCAACGCCCATTGTGGCGAACACGGGGAACGCAACGGCAGCTCGAGCGTATGTCAGTGCCGCGCGCACATCCGGGACACGCACGCAATCCGTCAGATCGTGCTTGACAGCGGTTTGCACGACGGGGTATCCTGCGGCGCCGTTCGTCCCGGCGGCGCCCTGCTACATGTCGCTGCGTCCCTGCCCTGCAGGCGATTGCATCGGCACGTGTGTTCCTCCCAGGCTGGAGTCTGATGGCAGCAAGACAGTGGACGCTCGTGGTGGTCTCGGAGGAGAACCGCCCGGTTCGACAGGTCCGTCTGACACGGGGCATCGTCAGACTGGCGATCGGCGCGGGACTGCTCGTGGCAGCGCTGGTGAGCGGGCTGCTGGTGAATGCACTGTTCCCCGAGGCACCCAGTGCGGAAGCACGGCGTCTCGCGAAGCACAACGCAGCGCTGACGGGCGAGCTGGACACGCTGAGCCGGCGCATGGCGATTCTGCAGGAATCGATTGCGGCACTGGAGCAGAAGGACGAGCTGTACCGACTCCTCGCGGGACTCGAGCCGATCGATGCGGACACGCGCAAGGTCGGCATCGGCGGGCCGGGCGGCCCCAGGGTGCAGGAGGCGGCGCTCTGGCAGCACGACCGCGACGCCGCCCGTTCCGCGTTCCAGGCGTCGTCGCAGGTGAACGAGATGCTCCGGCGGGCGCGACTGCTCGAGTTCAGCTGGCGCGAAGCCGAGGACACGCTGCGCAACAAGCACGCGCGCCTGGCGGCTACCCCATCGATCTACCCGACGGCCGGCTACATGACGAGCGGCTTCAGCTCGAGCCGCTGGCACCCGATCCTGGACAGGCCGAGGCCACACAAGGGCGTCGACATCGTCGCCCGTCCGGGCACGCCGATCGTTGCGGCGGCCCATGGCCGCGTCGTACACGCCGGCCCGATGGGCGAGTACGGCCTGACCGTCGAGATCGACCACGGCTACGGGATCACGACCCGCTACGCTCACGCATCGCGCCTGCTGGCCCGCGTCGGGCAGACGGTCGCCCGCGGTGACACGATCGCCCGTGTCGGCCAGACCGGCCTCGCCGTCGGTCCGCACCTCCACTACGAGGTGATGGTCGGCGGGCAGCCCGCGGACCCTCGCATGTTCATCCTGCAGTCCACGGTCGTGCCGGACTGAGCGCTCGTTCTTGATCGAAGGCGGGTCCGCCGCTTAGGTTCCCGCAGATCACCGACAACTCGGACATTTCGGAGAAGCCTGATGAGACGACTCGTGCTGGGCCTTGTCGTGGCCGGAAGCGGTCTACTCGCCGCCTGCGGCGGTGGTGAGGTCGTGGTACAGGCGGCGATCCGCCCCGAGGCCGACGACGCAGCAGAGCCGACACCGCTGCCGAACCTCGAGGTCCGCGCAATTCCGTACGACCGCGACGCGATCTTCGACTCGCTGCGCACCGCCTACGGCGAGCCGGAGCCGGAGATTCCCGACAGCCTCTCGCAGCTGCAGGACGCGCTGGTCGAGGCGCAGGAGCAGCTCGCCGAGTCGGAAACACGCTGGAACGCGGCGCGCGACAGCCTGAAGACGCTCAGCGACCAGATGCAGCAGATGTCGCGTGGCAGCCCGCAGTACGTGGTCGCGTTCCGCGACTTCAACGCGCAGGAGGCGATCGAGCAGCAGCAGCGGCGCCTGATGGAGCAGGCGAACCAGCGCTACACGCAGATGCTGAGCGCGTTCAATGAGCAGAGTGCGGCGATCCGCGCCCGCCGGCAGGCCTGGGGGGACGAGGCGTTCGCATCGGTGAACGAAGTCATCGAAGCGCGTCTCGAGGCGAGCGGCCTGACGGAGCACTGGGACACGACGGACGGGAACGGCGTCGTGCGCTTCGAAGGGCTGAAGCAGGGCGACTGGTGGATTCACGCGCGCTACGACCTGCCGTACACAGAGCTGTACTGGAACGTGCCGGTCCAGGTGGAGGGCAGTGATCCGGTCACCCTCATCCTGAACCGCCAGAACGCGCAGGTCCGGCCCAAGCTGTGACGGGTCCGACGGCAACGCGCGACCAGGCGGCGCTGACGCTCGAACAGACGGGCGACGGCGTCGCCTGGCTCGTTTTCGACCGACCCGACAGCAAGGTCAACCTGCTGGACGAGCCGACGATGCAGCGGCTCGAGCAGCTGCTCGGTGAGCTCGAGGAGCTGGTGCGCACGCATGCAGTGCGCGTGGTGCTCGTGCGGAGCGGCAAGGAGGGCAGCTTCATTGCCGGTGCCGACGTGAACGCGATCGCGGCGATCACGGACCCGGCAGAAGCGGAGGCCAAGGCACGCTCGGGCCAGCGGCTCTTCCGGCGGCTCGAGCAGCTTGCCGTGCCGACCATCGCAGCGGTCGACGGCATCTGCCTGGGTGGTGGCACGGAGCTCATCCTCGCCTGCACCTACCGGCTTGCGAGCGAGCGGCCCGAGACGAAGATCGGGCTTCCGGAAGTGCAGCTCGGCATCATCCCGGGCTTCGGCGGCACGACTCGCCTGCCGCGCCTGATCGGCCTGCGCGCCGCCTCGGACCTGATCCTCACGGGTCGCAACGTGGATGCGCGCCGGGCGCAGCGCATGGGTCTGATCGACGAGGCAGTGCCCACACCGGCGCTCTACGAGCGCGCGGAAGCGGTGGCGCGTGCGTACATGCAGGGGCGACCGCCGGAGCGGCGTGACCGTCGCGGCGCGGCGACGAAGGTGCTCGAAGGCACGATGCCGGGACGCCGCGTGCTGTTCTCGCAGGCACGCAAGCAGGTGATGAAGCAGACGAGGGGGCACTACCCCGCCCCGCTGGCTGCGCTGCAGGTCATGAAGGAGTCTGTCGGGCTGCCGCTCGACGCGGCGCTGGACGTGGAAGCGCGGGCGGTCGGCACGCTCGTCGTGAGCGAAGTTTCCAAGAACCTGATTCACGTGTTCCACCTGATGGAAGCGGCCAGGAAGGCCGCGCCGGCGGGTGCAGCGGCGCGCGAGGTGGAGCGTGCGGCCGTGGTCGGGGCGGGAGTGATGGGCGGCGGGATCGCGCAGCTGCTGGCCACGCGCGGCATCGGCGTGCGACTCAAGGACATCAACAACCCCGCATTGTCGAGCGGGCTGCGTCACGCGCGCGAGCTGTTCGACGGGGCGGTGAGCCGCAGGCGGCTGACGAAGCGCGAGGCCAATCAGCAGATGGACCTGATCGCGCCCACATTGGAGTACTCCGGGTTCGGCCAGGTCGACGTGGTGATCGAGGCGGTCGTCGAGCGGATGGACGTGAAGAAGCAGGTGCTCGCCGACGTCGAGTCGCGGACCCGCGGGGAGTGCGTGCTGTCGACGAACACGTCATCGCTGTCGGTCAGCGAGATGCAGAGCGCGCTCGCGCGGCCCGGCGACTTCTGCGGCATGCACTTCTTCAATCCCGTGCACCGCATGCCGCTGGTGGAGGTCATCCGCGGGCAGCAGTCGTCCGACGCGGCCATCGCGACGATCGTCGCGCTCGCGCGCCGGCTGGGGAAGACGCCGATCATCGTGGAAGACGGGCCCGGTTTCCTCGTCAACCGCATCCTTGGTCCGTACATCAACGAAGCCGGCTGGCTGCTCGCGGACGGCGCATCGGTCGTAGCTGTCGACCAGGTGCTCACCCGTTTCGGCATGCCGATGGGGCCTCTCCGACTGCTCGACGAGGTGGGCTTCGACGTGTCCCGCCATGCCGGCGCCACGCTTCACGAGGCGTTCGGCGAGCGGCTGGCTCCCGCGCCACCGCTCATCGCGCTGGAGCACACGAAGCTGCTCGGCAGGAAGGGCGGCAAGGGCTTCTACGAGTACGAGAAGGACCGTGAGAAGGGGCGCAACGAGGGGATCTACCAGGCGCTCGGCGCCGCCGTCCCGTCGGAGCGGCGTGAGATCAGCGCCAACGAGATCCGTGACCGGACCGTTCTCGCGATGGTGAACGAGGCGGCGCGGGCACTGGAGGACGGCATCGTCCCCGGGCCCGGCGAAGTCGACCTCGGCATGATCACCGGCACTGGCTTTCCGCCCTTCCACGGCGGCCTGCTCCGGTATGCGGACCGCCGCGGCATTTCCTCGATCGTGCAACGCCTCGAGGAGCTGGCGGAGCGCCACGGCGCCCGCTTCACGCCGGCACCGTTGCTGCGCCGTTACGCGGACGAGGGGCGCGGCTTCTACCCTGCAGGTCCGTCGGCGTGAGCGCCGGCGACGTCGTCATCCACTACCATCGCCCACCGGATCGCTACGAGCGGTTCGAGCAGCACCTCGTGCACCGCACGCAGGACTGCGTCGTGACGCTGCTCGAATCTGCGAGCGTCAGGCGCAACATCATGATCGGTGGCGTCACCGCGCTCGAGCCGGGCGCGAGTGTCGTGTGGTTCACGTTCCGCAATGCGTGGCACGACGTCGGGCGCTTCCACACGCGGGCCGACGAGTTCACCGGCGTGTATGCAAACGTGCTGACGCCGGTGGACGGGTTCGACGGACACGAGTGGCGCACGACGGACCTGTTCCTCGATGTCTGGCAGCCGCCGGGCGGCCGCGCGCGGATCCTCGATGAGGACGAGCTCGCAGAGGCACGCCGGGCGGGTGTCATCGACGAGGCGACAGCACGACGCGCCGAAGCGGAGGCCGCCGCACTGGTGGAAGCGGCACGAACCGGCGCATGGCCGCCGGCGATCGTTCACGAGTGGACGCTCGAGCGCGCGCGAGGGCACGTTCGCCGGCAGGAGGGTGTACGCTAGCCGGGCCGCGCTGCCGCGGCTGCACCATCGCATCCCGGGAGTCCAGTTGATGCACGCAACCGCTTTCGCCCGTTTCGCCCTGCTGCTCGGCCTGCTGGCCGTCGCGCAGCCGGTGGCGGCGCAGGGCGATTCGTTCTTCGAGCGCGCCTCGCGCAGTCGCATGAAGGGTCCACAATCCGCGCCCGTGCTCATCTACGAGATCTCGGATTTCCAGTGTCCGTTCTGCGCCGAGTTCGCGCGTACCGTTTACCCGAGGATCGACAGCACCTTCATCCGCGCCGGCCATGTGCAGTGGGTCTTCGTACATCTGCCGATGCCGAACCACGCGAACGCCTGGGCGGCATCGGAAGCATCACTTTGCGCAGGGGCGCTCGGCGACCGCTTCTGGCAGATGCACGACAGGATCTTTGCGAGCCAGGACGAGTGGAACGTTGCCGATGATCCGGTGGCCATGTTCGCGCGCTACGCCAGCGAGCTGGGCATACCCGCCGATGCGTATGCCGACTGCGTGCGCGAGGATCGCGTGGCAAGTCTCATCCTGGCCGATGTGATCTTCGCCGCGAGCACGCGCGTAAGCGGCACGCCGATGTTCATCATCAACAATGAGCGGACGATCGTCGGCCTGAAATCCTTCGATGAATGGCAGGCGCTGCTGAAGAAGGAAATCGAACGGAAGCAGTAGCTACTCGGCCGCCACGCGATACGCCGCGACCAGGCGGCGCCTGTCGATGTAGATCTCACCCGTGATCGCAAGGTCCTCGCGCAGCGCATCGATGAGACGATCGTAGCGGGCCAGAACGTCGCCTGGCAGATCCACCACCATCTCGTGAAACGAGCCGCGGTCGGCAAAAACGAGTCGGACGGGTACGCGTGTCTGGCTCACGAAGCGCTCCCGCGCATGCGCGCGAATTCGGGAATCACGGCAAGGAAGAGAAGCCCGGCAACGACCGCGGAGCCGATGCACCACCTGCACCAGGCGTGGATCACGTACATCTCGAGGTACGTCAGGTAGATGCTGAAGCCGGCACCGATCACGGCGCCGGTGACCAGCACCGCGGCGATGCGCCGGTCTGCGAGCCCGCCCGCCCGTGTACCGATCAGGGCCGCCAGGAAGAGCACACCGTAACCGAGCAGGCCGATGAGTGGGACGGGCACCCCGAGAACGTCTGCCCACGGAGAGTTCTGCACGGTCTGGCAGCCACCCGTACCACACATGATGGACCCGATCAGGCCGACATGGTACAGCAGCATGTACGTGGAGATCAGCATGCCGATGAGCGCAAGGACCGCCACGACCATCCGGTTCAGCGGTGGTGTCGCCTCGATCTGCGACTCCACCGCCTCACCCGACCGCTGTTCCGTCACGGCATCCCGGCTCACGTACCGGTCGCCGCTCCGGCCGAGGCGCCCGCCATCGCCTGGATCTCCGCCCTGGCTGCCTCGAAATCGTTCCAGTTCTGAAGCTGGCGCCCGTTCACGAAGACGGTCGGGGTTCCGCGCACGCCGAGCTGACTGCCCAGCATCTGGCTTGCCGTGACCGTTTCCGCGTGGGCATCGCTCTCCAGGCAGCTGCGGAACTGGCTCATGTCCAGGCCGAGCGTCTGCGCGTACTCGACCAGCAGGTCGGTCGGCGTCGTCCTGCTGTACGACCACTGCTCCTGCTGCGCGAAGGCGAGGTCATGGTACTCCCAGAACTTGCCCTGGTCGTTCGCGCAGCGCGCGGCACGCGACACGATGAACGAGTGCGGGTGTCCCGAGAGGGGGAAATCGTAGTAGACGAGCTGCACCTGGCCGCTCTCGACCAGGTCCGCCTTGAGCGGCGCCTCCACCTGCAGCGCCCAGTGCTTGCAGCCCGGGCACTGGAAGTCGCTGAACACGAGCATCTTGATCGGCGCATTCGGATCACCGACCGGGATGCCCTGGGCGCGCTCGAGAAGCGCGGACGCGTCCTCGACGTTGGAAAGCTCGATCGGCTCCGTCACCATGCCGGAGTCGCCGCCCATTGCAGCGAGGAGGATCGCGCCGACGCCCAGCACCGCAACGATGCCGAGAATCCAGTAGAACGTCTTCGGGCTGGAGCCCTTCTGCTTCGCTTTCGCCACGTTTCACTCCTGGGTCGATGATGCCGCCAAGCTACTCGCTGGCACCTGCCCGGTAAAGTCAGGCCAGGAGCACGTCGAGCACGGAGGCGGTGTCGCTCAGGTCCGCGAATACCACGTCCGCGCCCGCCGCCCGCAGCGACTCGCCGTCATGGCTGCCGGTCGCAACCGCGACGGCCGTCACGCCCAGTGCCCGGCCGCACGTCACGTCGTTCGGGGTGTCCCCGACGACCACCACGTCCCGCCCCCTGAACTCGACCCCGGTCAGCTCCGCCGCGCGCTGCACTGCGACCGGGGGGAGCCCGTCCCGCTGCTCGCAGTCGCTGCCGAAGGCGCCGAAGCGGAACAGCGCGGGCTGGATCCGGGCGGACGTCAGCTTGAGCGCGGCACCCTGCGCGATGTTGCCCGTCAGCAGTGCCAGCACCGCATCGTCCTCGCCGTCCAGCGCATCCAGCAGCGCCCGCACACCCGGCAGCACCACCGTCTCGTGGCCCGGCGATTCCAGCTCGGAGGCCAGCTCCCGCAGGTAGGTGTCCCACAGCCGCGACAACCGCGCATCGATGGCCGCATCGCTCAGGCCTGCCAGCCGGAGCAGCTCGCGCGCGATTTGCGGATCCGTCTTGCCGCTGAAATGATGCGTGGAGATCGGGCCCGCCGTGCCGTACACTTCCAGCAGCGCGCGGTGGAACGCCCGCCGTGGTGCGCCACGGGCCGTCAGAATGGTGCCGTCGATATCGAACAGGATGAGCTTGCGCATACGATGATCCGCCGACTGCTGCTCGCGCTGCCGCTCGCGGCATTCGGCGCGTTCTGGTTCTGGTTTCTGACCGCGCCCTGGCCCGTCACGCTGCCGTTCCGCGATCCGTCCGCAACCGCGTTCATGCGGATGCGCGTCGACGAGGCCGCCGCCGCAGGGGACGAGCTCGACATCGAGCACCGCCCGGTCCCGCTCGAGGAAATCGCGCCCGCCATGCGCCGCGCGGTCGTTGTCGCCGAGGACGGTCGATTTCACGACCACGGGGGCATCGACTGGCACGCCCTGGCCGAGGAAGTCCGCTGGAGCGGCGACGATGATTTCAGCGTCCTCAGCCTCTCCGACTGGGGCGCCATGCTCGACGCGCTCCGCTACTACCGCGCGAACTCCGAAAAGATTCGCGGCCGCAGCACGATCACGCAGCAGCTCGCGAAAAACCTCTACTTCTCCGACGATCGCTCACTGATGCGCAAGCTCGAGGAGCTGATCGTCGCGAAGCGGCTCGAATGGTTCCTCTCCAAGGAGCGCATCCTCGAGCTGTACCTCAACACGGTGGAGCTCGGCCCGGGCATCTTCGGCGTGGAGGCGGCAGCGCAGCACTACTTCGGTGTGCCGGCCTCGGAGCTGTCGCGTTACCAGGCCGCGTCGCTCGCTGCGACCCTGCCGCATCCGCTCTCCTCCAACCCGTCGCGCAACCCGGGGCGTATGGCGTGGCGACGCGACATGATCCTGGGCCGCATGGGCGGCAGCGGTCCCGTGGAGACGGTGCCGCTCGCGCCCGAGGACGTCGAGGTGGATGAGCCGGACGTGATCGGAGAGCCGGTCAATGAGCGTGTGCCCGTCGAGGAGCCGGCCGAGTCGACCGGGCGCGCCGGGCCGCCGACGGCCGGCGAGCCCGTACCTCCAGCCGAGCCGATCGACACCTCGACAGCCTCGCCGGATCCTCCTGCTCGTCGCTGAGCGAGCGCAGGTCGCCGGCTCAGCGAGCAACTCCGCGCTCGATTGCCTGCTCCAGCGCGTGACCGGCACGCACGCCGAGCGACAGAAGGTCAGCCGGCGCAAGCTCGCGCGTATCCGGCGCAGTGGTGAGAGCAAAGACGACATCGCCGTCGAACGGGGTGTTCACCGGCGTGATGCGTCGGGCGAGCGCATTGGCCGCGATGTGCGCAACCGTCTGCAGTGCCGCGCGCGTGAGCGGCGCATCGAGCACGACCGCGGCCAGCGTCGTATTCGTTCCCGCTGATGCGCCGAACCGTCCACCGCTGAGAGCGCCGTTGCGCAGCAGTGCCTCGGCGTCCGCGAACGCGCCACTCGCATCGCGTGCACCGGCGATGATGCGACCGTCGGCGCCGCGCACGTCCCCGAGTGCGTTCACTACGGCGACTGCGCTGATGCTGCCGCTCGTCGAGTGCTCCGTATGAATGCCGAGCCCGCCCGCGGACGCCCGCTCCGGGCCGAGCAGCTTTCCGACAGTAGCGCCGGTGCCCGCCCCCACTGCGCCCTCGGCGACGTCGGCCGCGCGCGCGTCGTCGCACGCGGCCTCCCCCAGCGCCGCGTCCGGGCGTCGCGTTGCGCTGCCGGCCCCGAGATCGAAAATGACCGCCGCCGGCACGATCGGCACACGCGCGACGCCCACGTCGAAGCCCACGCCCGCGCGTTCGAGCCACCGCATCACGCCGTCGGCCGCTGCGAGTCCGAATGCGGATCCACCCGTGAGCAGAACCGCATCGATGCCGGGGACCAGGTGGGTGGGGGAAAGTGCGTCCAGCTCCCGCGTGCCGGTCGCGAGGCCGCGGACGCTGACTGCTCCGCGGAACGGCCCGAGCAGCACCGTGCACCCCGTGCGCGCTGCAACGTCGGTCGCATGGCCGATGCGCAGGCCGTCAACGAGCTGTGCGGGCATGGTCAGGAAGCGAACCCTCTCCCGGTCGCGGCCTCGCTTCCCGCGACGGCGCCGTGCAGAACCTCCGCAAACGCCTGGAACAGCAGACGGTCGGGATCATTGCCGGGGGTCGAGGCCTCATAGCGTTCGGGATGCCACTGCACCCCCACCAGCCACGGCTGATCGCGCCCCTCCACCGCCTCGACCATCCCGTCCTCCGCACGCGCAACGACGGACAGCCCCGGCGCGACGTCGCGGATCGCCTGGTGGTGGTAGGAGTTGATGAACAGCTCTTCGTTCTGGACGATCTCGTGCAGTCGTGAGCCCGTGACCACGCTCGCGCAGTGCGTGCGCTGTCCCCAGTCTTCGCGCTGCTGATGCAGCACGGGGCCGGGACGCTCCGTTGCCAGGTCCTGGAAGAGCGTGCCGCCCATGGCGACGTTGATCACCTGCGCACCCCGACAGATGCCGAGCACCGGCATCTGCTGCTGCAGTGCGTATTCCAGCGCGTTGAACTCGACCTCATCACGGCGGCGGTTGACACTGCCGAGCGCCGGGCTTGGCTCCGCTCCGTAGCGCGCCGGATCCACGTCCTCGCCGCCACTCAGCACGAGGCCGGCGCATGCGTTCATCAGTGCACGCACCGCCTGCGGCGAATGCGCCGGTGTGATCAGTACGGTGGCGAGGCCGACTGCCTCGAGCGCATTGATGTAGGACTCGTATATGGCGACGGCGGGCCGCTGATACGTGCCGCCCTCATCGATGCACGTGGTGGTCAGGGCAACACGGGGAGCGCTGTGTCCTGCAGGTCCGTTCATGGTCCCCAGGGGGTGGCAATCATCGCGCCAGAGTCAGACGGCGGGCAGTGTCGGAGGTGGCTCACTGCGTGCGGCCAGTAGTTCCAGCGCACGCACGGGATCGAGATTGCCGCCGGACAGAACCGCGACCGTGCGCAGACCGCGCGCATCGAACGCACCGCTTCGCAGCGCCGCAACCGTCGCTGCGCCGGAAAATTCGACGACGAGCTTGCTCTTCTGCAACAGCAGCCCGGTCGCCTCGATGATTGCGTCGTCGCTGACGGTGACGACCTCGTCCACGAACGCGAGCGCGTGCGCCACGTTCAGATCGCCCGGCCGCACCGGCATGAGTCCGTCGGCTACCGTGCGGTGCGCCTGGATCGTGACCGGATGGCCTGCCCTGATCGACTGCTGCATCGCATTCGCGTGCTCCGGCTCCACGCCGATGATGCGGCAGCCGGGCAGTACGTCCCTGATCCAGGCGGCGATGCCGCTGATCAGGCCGCCACCTCCGACCGGAACGAGCACGACCTCTGCCTCCGGCCAGTCCTCCGCGATCTCGACGCCGGCGGTGCCCTGCCCCGCGATCGTGCGGGCATCATCGAATGCGGGAATGATCGTCAGCCCCTGCTCCGCCGCGATCGCTTCCGCGCGCTCCTGGCGCTCGACGGACGTCGTTCCCTCGAGCACGACGTCGGCGCCGAGCGCGCGCGCGCCATCGAGCTTCACGCGCGGCGCCGTCGTCGGCATGACGACGACGGCCCGTATGCCGAACAGCTTCGCTGCGAGCGCGACCCCCTGGGCGTGGTTGCCGGACGAGTATGCGATCACGCCGCGGGCACGTTCCTCGTCCGTCAGCGATGCCACGGCGTTGTACGCGCCGCGGATCTTGAACGCCCCTGCCCGCTGCAGGTTCTCGCACTTGAGTCGCACTTCGGCGCCGAGCTCCTCGTCGAGCCAGGGCGCGGGCAGCAGCGGCGTCCGGATGACGACGTCGCGCAGGCGGTCGGCCGCAGCGCGGATCGCTGCGGCCCCGACCAGCTCACTCATCGCCGGTCACGTCCTCGTCGAAATCGCCGGTGAAGTCATCGACCTCGTCATCCGGGAAATCCCCGTTCGTTGCCGATGCCTCGAGCCCTCCGATGAAATCGGCGTCCGGCTCGTCGATGTAGTCCGGCTCCGGCACCTCGATTCCCTCCGTGCCCGCCGGTCCGCCGTTGGTGGACGGCAGCGTGCTGTCATCCTCAGGTACCACGCGCGCCACGTCGACGATGGTGTCGCCCTCGTCCATGCGCATCACGCGCACGCCCTGCGTGTTGCGGCCGATCACGCGGATCTCGTTCACGCGCTGGCGGTTCACGACGCCGTTGCGCGTGATCATCATCAGCTCGTCGCCCGGGTAGACGCCCTTGATGGCGACCACCTTACCCGTGGTCTCGTTGACGCGGAAGTTGATGACGCCCTGGCCGCCGCGTGTCTGCAGGCGGTACTCCTCGATGTCCGTGCGCTTGCCACGTCCGTGCTCGGACACGACCAGCAGCGTCGCGCGCTCGGGACCATCCGTCCGGCCGACGACCATCCCGACCACCACATCGTCGCCGCGCAGGCGGATGCCGCGGACACCGGTCGTTACCCGCCCCATCTCACGCACGTCGCTTTCCTCGAAGCGGATCGCCATGCCGTCCCGCGTCGCGAGGATGACGTTGTCGGAGCCGGTCGTGATCTGGACGTCGATCAGCTCGTCGCCTTCCTCGATGTTGATTGCGTTGACGCCGGTCACACGCACGTGCCGGTAGGCATCCAGCGACGTCTTCTTCACCGTGCCGCGCCGCGTCACGAACATCAGGTTGAGCGCTGGATCGAACTCGCGCACCGGGACAATGGCGGCCACGCGCTCGTCCGGGCCGAGCGACAGCAGATTGACGAGCGGCTTGCCGCGCGCGTTGCGGCTGGCGGTCGGGATCTCGTGGACCTTCAGCCAGTAGCAGTGGCCGCGCGCCGTGAACACCATGAGGTAGTCGTGCGTCGCAGCCGTGTAGAGGTGCTCGACCCAGTCCTCCTCGCGCGCGACCACGCCCTGCAGGCCGCGCCCGCCGCGCCGCTGCGCGCGGTAGGTCGTGAGCGGCAGCCGCTTCGCGTAGCCGGCGTGCGAGATCGTGATCACCATCTCCTCGTCGGCGATCAGGTCCTCGATCGACAGCATGTTGAAATCGGTGAGCGCGGTGCGCCGCTCGTCGCCGTACTCCTCGGCAACGCGGCGCAGCTCCGAGACCACGATCTCCATGCGGCGCTCGCGGCGCTCCAGGATATCGCGCAGGTCGGTGATCGTCGCGCGCACCTCCGCCAGCTCCTGCTCCAGCTTCTCGCGCTCGAGCCCCGTCAGGCGGGCCAGGCGCATGTCGAGGATCGCCTTGGCCTGACGCTCCGAGAGGCCGAAGCGCTCCTGCAGCTGCGCATTCGCCTGCTCCGTGTCGTCGGCAGCCCGGATCAGCGCGATCACGGCGTCGATGTTGTCGACGGCGATCTTGAGGCCCTCGAGAATGTGCTCGCGCTCGAGCGCATTCCGCAGCTCGTACTCGGCGCGCCGCGTGACGACCTCGTGACGGTGATCCACGAAGTGCTGGATCATCTCGCGCAGGTCCATGATCTTCGGCACGCCATCGACCAGCGCGAGCATGATGACGCCGAACGTGGACTGCATCTGCGTGTGCTTGTAGAGCTGGTTCAGCACGATCTGCGGAATCGCGTCGCGCTTCAGCTCGATCACCACACGGATGCCGTGGCGGTCCGACTCGTCGCGCAGGTCGGTGATCTCCGCCACCTTCTTCTCGCGCACCAGTGCGGCGATCTGTTCGATCATCCGCGACTTGTTGACCATGTACGGGATCTCCGTCACGATCAGCCGCGGCTTGCCGTTGTCCGGCTCCTCGATATCGACCTTCGCGCGCATGACCACGCGGCCGCGCCCTGTCTGGTAGGCGTCGCGAATCCCCTCGAACCCGCAGATGTAGCCCGCGGTCGGGAAGTCCGGGCCCTTCACGAACTTCATCAGGTCGTTGACCGTGGCGTCCTGGTTCTCGATCAGGTGCACGCACGCGCTCACCACCTCGCGCAGATTGTGCGGCGGGATGTTGGTCGCCATGCCGACGGCGATGCCGCTGCTGCCGTTGACGAGCAGGTTCGGGAAGGCCGCGGGCATGACGCGCGGCTCCTCGAGGCGGCCGTCGAAGTTGGGCGAGAAGTCGACGGTCTCCTTTTCGATGTCGGCGAGCAGCTCGCCGGCCAGGCGGGTGAGGCGCGCTTCCGTGTAGCGGTAGGCAGCCGCGCCGTCGCCGTCGATCGAGCCGAAGTTGCCCTGGCCGTCCACGAGCGGGTAGCGCATGGCGAAATCCTGCGCCATGCGGACCATCGCCTCGTAGACCGCGAGGTCGCCGTGCGGGTGGTACTTGCCGAGCACATCGCCGACCACCGTCGCGCTCTTCTTGTACGGCCGGCCCGCGGACAGCCCGGCCTGCGACATCGCATAGAGAATCCGGCGGTGCACGGGCTTGAGCCCGTCACGTACGTCCGGCAGCGCACGCTGCACGATCACGCTCATCGAGTAGTCGAGGAACGAGTCCCTCATCTCCTCCTCGATCAGGCGCGGCAGCACCCTCTGCTCGAATTCCGGCGGCATCGTCGACATCGATACTCCGTCTTGCAGTTCGGTCACCGGGGCGGTTGCGCCGGCAGACCTTCCTGATACCCTCGTACGCGCGCGTGGTGCCCGCGTGCGCGGGCGCGCGGGCGCGCGAGGCCGGCCGCCTCAGCCGGCCGGGGACCGCCAGCCACGCGGCGCGTCCCGGAACGCAGACCGCCACCCGCGCTCCAGGCGCGGGTGGCGGCTCCCGTGGGCCCGACGCGGCCGGCGGCCGCCGGCCGGGTCAGTTCCGATACCGCTCGAAAAGCTGCTGCTGGCGGGTGTCCCGGATCTGCTCGTGGCCGCGGATGAAGACGTAGTCGGCCGAGGTCGTGAACTCGAAGGGGTCGCCGGACCAGACCACCACGTCGGCGTCCTGGCCGACCTCGAGCGTCCCGTACCGATCCGCGATGCCGAAGACCCGGGCGGGCGCCTGCGTGACGGCGGCGAGCGCCGCATCGTGCGGCAGGCCGTAGCTGACCGCGTTGCCGGCGACCTGCCGCAGATTGCGCACGTTGCTGCCATCGAACGACGAGAGCATCACGGTCACGCCCGCCGCATGGAGGCGCGCGGCGTTCTCCAGCGTTGCGCCCAGGTTGTCGAAGCCGGGGATGTTGTTCATCGAATTGATGATCACCGGCACGTCGGCGCTCGCCAGCTCGTCCGCCACCATCCAGCCCTCTTCGACGCCGGACAGGATGATCCGGACGTTCTCCTGCCGCGCGAAGTGAAGCGCATTCATGATGTCGGAGGCGCGGTTCACGGTCACGATGAGCGGCACCTCGCGACGGAGCACGGGCTGCAGCGCCTCCAGGTCGAGCCGGGACAACGCATACTCGCGCCGGTTCCCCTGCTGGAAGGCATTGCGGTTGGAGGCGTAGTCGCGGGCATCCTGGAGCGCCTCGCGCAGCAGCAGCATGGCCGCCGCCCGCGAGCCACCGGCGCGTCCCGCGCCGGCCTCGCCCAGTGTGACGTAGACGCCGACGGGGTTGCGCACGATCATCTCGTCGGCCCGCAGCCCGTCCAGGTGGATCAGCACGCCCTGGCCGCGCAGGATCGACTGGAAGCCACCCGGCACGACGACAGCCCGCGTGATGCCTTCCACACGGGTCACCGGGATCGCCGTGGCGCGCGGGTTGAGCGCATCGGCGACGTTGAAGGCGGCCGTCAGCCGGTCATTCGAGGTGGCGGCGTCGTTGGTGCCCGACACGCCGCCGATCTCGACGATGCCGAGCGACGTCGACGCGTCGAGGAAGCCGGGCGTCACCACCTTGCCGGTCCCGTCGATCACGCGCGCGTTTTCCGGGACCTCCACGTCCGCGCCGACGGCAGCAATGCGGCCGTTGCGAATGACGATCGTACCGTTCTCGATCGTCGGTCCGCTGATCGTATGGATGCGCGCGTTGGTGATGGCGGTCGTCTGCGCGTGCAGGGCTGCGGCGGGAGCGAGCAGCGCGGCCATGGCGGCACCCAGTCCGGCCCGGGCGATGCGCGCAATGAATCGATTCCTGTGCAGCCGGGCGATCATCGGATGGAGGCGGCTCATGGCATCACCTCCTGCGGCAGGATGCCCAGCATGAAGTCGCTCTGGCGGTGCGTGGACGGATCGAGCCGGTCGTAGAGCAGCGCGCCATCGACGAAGACCTTCTCCGCCTTGGAGTAAACGCTGAACGGATCGCCGTCCCAGATGACGACGTCGGCCATCTTGCCGGACTCGAGCGAGCCCGTCACGTCGTCGACGCCGATCGCTTTCGCAGGGTTGATGGTGATCCAGCGAATCGCATCCTCGTAGCTGATGCGGATGCCGTTCCGGTTGCCGGCGGCCATGGCCTTCGCGGCCTCCTGGTTCAACCGCTGGATCCCCTGCGCGTCGTCGGAGTGGATGACGATGCATGCCCCGTCCTCGTGGAGCAGCGCGGCATTCTGCTGGATGCCGTCGTAGGCCTCGAGCTTGAAGCCCCACCAGTCCGCCCAGATTGAAGCGCAGATGTCGCGCTCCCTGAGCAGCTCGCCAATCTTGTACGCTTCGACGGCGTGGTGAAACGACGAGACCTGGTAGCCGAACTCGTCCGCGACGTCGATGACCTGCGCCATCTCGTCCGCGCGGTAGCAGTGGTGCTGCACCAGGATGTCGCCCTCGAGCACCCCGGCCAGGGTCTCGAGCTCGAGGTCGCGCGTGGGGCGACGCGCCGGATCACCTTCCATGTCGTCGCGGTACTTTGCCGCACGGATCCATGCAGCGCGGTACCCTGCGACGTTGCCCATCCGCGTTGCCGGTCCGCCGCGCTCGCCGTACACGCGCTTCGGATTCTCGCCACACGCCATCTTGAGACCGTACGGCGCCCCCGGGAACTTCATCCCCTGCACCGTGACGGACGGCACGTTCTTGACCGTGACGCTGCGTCCGCCGAACAGGTTTGCGGAGCCCGGCAGGATCTGCAGTGCGGTGATGCCACCCGCGCGCGCCAGCTCGAACTGCGGGTCCTGCGGCCAGACCGAATGCTCCGCCCACACCTCGGCCGTGTTCGGGCTCACCATCTCGTTGCCGTCGCTGACCGCGTCGACACCGGGTGCCGGATAGTCACCGAGATGCGAGTGCGAATCGATGATGCCGGGCGTGACCCACTTGCCCGAAGCGTCGATCACGCGGGCGCCCGGCGGCACGTCGATGTCGCGGCCCACCGCCGCGATCCGGCCGTTCCGCATCAGCACGGACCCGTTCTCGATCCGTGGCCCCGCGGCGGTCAGGATCGTCGCGTTCCGGATGAGGACGGGCGGTGCCTCGCGCGCCTCGTACGTCGACGGGAACGCGACGTCCGCTTCGCCGTCGCGCCGCTCGCCCGGTGCCGGTGATTGCGCCCCCGGCGTCTGCGCGGATGCGCAGCCGAGCCCGAGCAGCGCGCACGCAACAAGCGCTCGCTTCATGGGCAATGCTCCAACGATGTGAGGGTTGAGTCGGGTCTGGTTCAGGAGGCGAAGCTACGCGGGTCCGGCAGGCGCGGCAACCGACTCAGGCCACCGCGCAGAAGCCGGTGATCTCGTCCCGGCCGGCGGCGATGAGCGCAGCGCGGATCTCCGAGCGCGCCGCCGCACCGGCGACCGCCGCCACCACATAGTACCCGCGAAATGCTGCGATGCGCTCGGGTGCCACGACCGGCGCGCCGTGCACGGTCTGGCCGATCTTGCGTGGGTCGACGTCGACGAACGCGGCGACCCTCACCTGCTCGCACGCGAGAGCGCGGGCAAAGCGCTTTCCCACCGGGCCTGCCCCCCAGACCACCACGTCACGACCGGCCAGGCGCGTGGCCGCGAGGTGATGTGCCTTGCACTGCTGGAAGGCGAACTCCGTGTACCGCTCATCCGTCCGCGACAGGCGCCCCTCGCCCTCGCGCCAGTCGAGCAGCACCTCCGGTACGTTTGCGAGCCGCGCGCCCGCGGCATGCAGCCGGAGCACCAGGTCGTAGTCCTCGGGCCAGCCGTGCTCCTGGTAGCCACCGGCCCTCTCGTACGCGACGCGGCGCATCATCAGGGCGGGATGCGCGATGGGACACTCGACGAAGAGGTCGCGCTCCAGCTCGGACGGCTCCGTCAGCGAGTTGAGCCAGCGTTCGTAGCGACGCGCTCCGCCCCGGACGCGCTCGCGGGGGAAGTAGCGTACGCGCGTGCCGCACGCACCGATGCTGTCATCGGAATCGAGCAGTGCGACCTGCCTCGCCAGGCGCTCCGGATGTGCGACATCGTCGGCGTCCATGCGCGCGAGCAGGTCGCCATCGGCGGCATTCGCAGCGGCATCCAGCGCGGCGACGATGCCACGCGCGCGGCCGGGCAGCACGCGCACACGGCCGTCGCGCACCGCCCAGTCGGCCAGCAGTGCGCCGGTGCGGTCCGTCGAGCCGTCGTCGACGGCAATGACTTCGTAGTCGGAGAATGTCTGGGCTTCGAGAGACGCGATTGCCGCGGCCAGGTGGGCCGCGGCATCACGCGCGGGCAGCAGGATGGAAACGCGCGGCAAGCCTCAACGCACGGCTCGGAAGGTGCCGCTGTCGGTGCCGTAGTAGTCGGTGTGCAGATCCCAGTAGCCGACCATGGTACGGCCCCTCACCTCGCCCTCGTGCTCGAGCACGAAATCGATCTGGCGGCCCCCGTCGTCCAGCCAGCCCTCGAAGTCGAAGCGGATGTAGTCGTCGCGCACGTAGGCGCGTGCGGGTGAGTCGCTGCGGATCCGGTAGATCAGCGTACCCCGATCATCGCGCATGACCCAGTCGATATCGACCAACGCCTCATCGCCACGCTGGTCACGCACGCGGATCTCGCCATCGATGTAGTAGAACGGCGCGCCATCGACACTGCCGTCGTAGCTGTACCGCCCCTCGAGGTCACCGTACCCGAGGCCGAGCCGGTCACTGCACGCGCTCGTCAACAGGCCCAGCAACAGCACGGCGGGCAGAGCCAGCCTGGATCGAATCGACTTCATACTGCTTCTCCTCCGGTGTGGCGCTCCGACCTCATTACAGCAGGTCGAAGGGCGAGTTCCCGCAGGAGCGTCGTTCACACTCCCAGCGCAGGCTCCTCCATCGCGTCACGCAGGTAGCGTGCTGTCACGCCGTCGCTCTGCGCCACCTCGCGGGGGGTGCCCATGGCGACCACCTGTCCACCGGCATCGCCCGCACCCGGCCCCAGGTCGATGATCCAGTCCGCGGCCAGCATGACGTCGATGTTGTGCTCGATCACGATCACGGTATGGCCCTGCTCGACCAGACGGCCGAGCACGCCGATCAGCTTGCGCACCTCCGGACCCGACAGCCCGGTGGTCGGCTCGTCGAGCACGTACACGCGCCGGCCACGTCGCTTTGCCGCGGTGATCAGCTCGCGCGCGATCTTGAGCCGCTGCGCCTCACCCCCGGACAGCGTGGGCGCCGGCTGGCCCAGCCGCAGGTAGCCCAGCCCCACCTGCTGGAGCTGCCACAGCATCTGGCCGAGGCGGTCCTCCCGGATGAAGAACTTGATCGCCTCGTCCACCGTGAGGTCGAGCGCCTCACGGATGTTGACTCCCTTGTAGGTGACCTCGAGCGTTTCCGGCTTGTAACGGCGGCCGCCACACACCTCGCACGGGATGAAGACGTCGGCGAGGAACACCATCTCGATCTGCATGACGCCCTCGCCCTGACACGCCTCGCAGCGGCCGCCCTTCACGTTGAAGGAGAAGAAGCCCGGCTTCCAGCCTCGCTGCTTCGCGAGCGGCTGGGACGCGTACAGCTCGCGGATGAAGTCGAACGCCTTGACGTACGTCACGGGATTCGAGCGGTGCGAGCGGCCGATCGGCGCCTGGTCGACGAGCACTACATCGTCGATGTGCGCGATTCCCTCCAGCCGGTCGTACTCGCCCACCGCTTCGCCCAGGTGGCGTTTGGCCGTCGTCTCACCGGCGGCGAGCTCGCGCTCGAGTGCACGGTAGAAGACATCGTGCACCAGAGTGCTCTTGCCGGAGCCGCTGACACCGGTGACCACCGTCAGTGCACCGACGGGGAACTCGACGTCGACGCCCTGCAGGTTGTGCTGTCGTGCCCCTGTCAGCCGGATGCGCGCGCCGTCGAGCGGGCGCCGCTTGCGAACGGGCGGGCCGCCGTCGCGTCCGGACAGGTACCGGCCGGTCGCGGTGTCCGCGTCGAGAAGCGAATCGTAGCTGCCTTCGTACACGATAATGCCACCGCGCTCGCCACTGCCCGGCCCCAGCTCGACGACGTGGTCCGCAACCCTGATTGCGGCGGGATCATGCTCCACGACGAGCACGCTGTTGCCACGCTGTCGCAGCTGCTTCAGCAGGCCCAGCAGCCGATCGCTGTCGCCGGGGTGCAGCCCGATGGTCGGCTCGTCGAGCACATACAGCGTGTCCGTCAGCGCGGAGCCGAGCGAGTTCGCGAGCGAGATGCGCTGCGCCTCGCCGCCCGACAGCGTGCGTGTCTGGCGCTGCAGGGAGAGATAGCCGAGACCGACGTCGTCGAGGAAGCGCAGCCTGGCGAGCAGCTCGCGCAGGATCGGTGCGGCAATCGCATGCTCCTGCGGCGCCAGTGCAAGCTCGCCGCCTTCGCCCGCCTCCAGGCCTTCGGCCCAGTCGAGCAGGATGGACACGGGCAGCTCCGCTGCTTCCGCGATGTTCATGTCACAGACGCGCACGAACAGGGCTTCCGGGCGCAGCCGCGAGCCGCCGCACGCCGGGCAGGTGAGCGCACTCTGGTAGCGCCGCAGGAAAACACGGATGTACTGCTTGTACCGCTTCGGCTCGCGTGAGCGGAGGAACGGGATCACACCCGTGAACCCGCGCGTGCCGTGCACCACGGCATCCTGGAAGTCCGGATCGAGGTCCGCCCACGGCTCCTCGAGCGAGACGCCCTGCTCCCGGGCGAACGACAGCAGCTTGCTGCGGTAGCGCGCGTACCGCGGCTTCTCCCACGGATCGACCGCGCCCTCGTCCAGCGAACGATCGGGGTTGGGCACGATCAGCGACTCGTCGTACTCGAGCACCGCGCCGAAGCCCGTGCACTCGGGACAGGAGCCGTACGGGTTGTTGAAGGAGAAGAGCCGCGGCGTCGGCTCGAGGAACCGGATCTCCGGATGATCCGGGCAGTGGAACTGCTCGGAGAAGCGGTGACGCCGCTCCTCCGTGGCATTCACCACGATCAGCTCGCCCTCGCCCTCCCGGTAGCCGGTGCCCACCGAGTCGGCAATCCGCTCGCGCGCGTCGGGGCGCACGATCGTCCGATCGACGACGACGAGCAGTTCCTCCGCGCCCGCGAGATCGTGACCGAGCACGGCGGCGTCCTCGGCCCCCGCTGCATCCAGCTCCAGCGTTGCGCCGTCGACGAGCACGCGCATGAAGCCCAGTGCACGCAGATTTTCGACGACCGTGCGGTGCGCGATGCGTGCGCTGCGCGGCAGCGGGAAGGTGATCATCAGGCGCGTGCCGTCCGGAAGCGCCATGAGCGTGTCCGTGACCGACTGCACGGTGTCGGGCAGCACGCGGCGGCCGCACACCGGGCACCAGGTGCGACCTGCCCGGGCGAAGAGCAGGCGGAGGTAGTCGTAGGTCTCGGTGGCCGTGCCGACCGTGGAACGGCTGGTCTTGGTCGGGTTCTTCTGTTCGATCGCGACCGCCGGCGACAGCCCCTCGATCACGTCGACGTGCGGCTTCTCCATGCGCTCGAGGAACTGCTTGGCATAGCTCGACAGCGACTCGACGTAGCGTCGCTGCCCCTCGGCATAGATGGTGTCGAACGCAAGGGTCGACTTGCCCGAGCCGCTCGGCCCGGTCATCACGACCAGTGCGCGCCGCGGCAGCTCGAGGTCGACGCCCTTGAGATTGTGCTGCCGCGCATTCCGGATAACGATGCGATCCTTCACAGTACCCGACCGGTGTTGCTGCTGATTCGAACCCCGCTGGTACCCCCCTCGGGCCGGAAGGATCGATGGTCGGCGGGCGGATGCGCCCGCGCCGTCTCGACCGGGGGCCCGGACCACGACACGCGCAGCCGACCGGCTCGACCACCCCGCGTCCGATCGCCCGTCCCGCCTCCTCCACGCCCTGCGACACCATGCACCTCATCCGTCACCGTATACGCAACGGTCGGCAGGCACGCCGAAACTAACGGTCAACAGAGGTCGTACGGCGTGCAGCAGTCAGAACCAACGCAGCACCGACCACAGCAGCACCGGCTCAGTTCCCAGGCGACGTCCTGTCGCCTTACATGGAGGTGGATAGATGATCGCTCGAGTGCGTCAGACCCAGGCCAGCGTATACGCGGAAGTCTTCGGTGTCAGCTTCGCCTACGTCGCCATGATCACCGGCTTCGCTTACCAGATCGCCCGTTCGGCGGGTATTGCCTGACCCGCCGGGGACATCGGCCCCGGCAACACTGCCCTCCCCACTGTCCCACCGGAGTGCGCGAATGAACGGCCGGAGCGGAAGGACGCTCCGGCCAGTTCGTTTCAGCCACTCGCGATCGCCTCGATCGCTCCGACCACGATGTCGATCTCACGCGCCGTGTTGTAGTAATGCGGCGAAACGCGCAGCGCGCTGCGCGCCTGCTTGTCATCCATGTCGAGCACGGCAGACGAGCGATCCAGCGCGCTGGTGTTGATCGCCTCGTCGCGCAGCTCGCGCACGACGTCGTGTGCATCGTGCCCATCGATCTCCACCGTCACGATCGCACACAGCTCTTCACCGGCATCGAGAACACGCACTCCCGGGATAGCGGCCAGCTGCTCCCGGGCGTGACGAGCGAGCTGCGACGCGTGGCGTCCGGCAGCCTCCACCCCGACGCGCTGCGCATAGGCCGCGGCCGTGCCCATCCCGAGCATCAGCGCGTAGGCGAACTCCCAGTTCTCGAAGCGGGTCGCGTCGCGCACGAGCTCGAAGCGGTCGGGCTCCGCCCAGTGCGCGCCGTGCAGGTCGATGTACAGCGGATACTGGCCGGCCGCGAGTGCCGCGTCGCTGACATACAGGAACCCGACGCCCCGGGGGCCACGCAGGAACTTGCGCGCCGTTGCAGCCAGGTACGTGCACTGAAGCCGCTCCACGTCGAGCGGCAGCTGTCCGACGGACTGGCATGCATCGACGAGGTACGGCACGTCTTCCCGGGCACAGATGCGGCCGATGTCCTCGACCCGCTGCACGAGTCCGGAATTGGTCGGCACGTGTGTGATCGCGACCAGGCGCGGCCGCTCGCTGCGTACGAGCCGGGCGACCGAATCCGGATCGACTCCGCCCGCCGGCAGATCCGCCGCCCGCAGCACGCGCACGCCACGACGCTGCGCGAGCGAGAGGTACATCAGCTGGTTGGAGCTGTAGTCGTTGCGGCTCGTGACGATCACGTCGCCGGGCTGGAAATCGAACGCCGAGAGCGCCTGCGAGAATGCGACCGTTGCATTCTCGACGACGGCGATGTTGCGCGCGGCAGCGCCGATCAGGGCGCCGACGTCGGCGTGGGCCTGCCCGATCGCTTCCCGTGCGAGGTCGGCCGCCTCGTAGCCGCCCAGACTGACCTCGCGCTGGAGGTGCTGCACGATCGTCTCGTGCACCGGGCGCGGCATCAGCGATGCACCGGCATTGTTGAGGTGGATGCGGCCGGCGGCGACCGCCTCCGTATCGGCTCTCCACGGCGCTGGATCGAACGACATGCATGCTCCCGGGTGGCGAAGGGCTGGCCGGGATGCTGGCGCGGCGTGAGCGCGCCAGCAAGCCGGGCCCTAGGGCAGGCGGATCTCCGGCTTCTCCGGGTGGCGGCGGTACAGCACGATGGTGCGGCCGATCACCTGCACGACGTGCATCGCTTCGACCTGCCCCGCCAGCTCGTCTGCCGCCTCGCGAGCAGAGACGGGTGCACCCTCCAGGACCTTGACCTTCAGCAGCTCGCGCGTTTCCAGTGCGGCCGCGATCGTGCCGGCGACGTTCGAGGTGACGCCCTCACGGCCGATCTGGAAGAGTGGCTTCAGGGGATGAGCGAGCGACTTGAGATGCGCACGCTGGCGGGCTGTAAGTGATTCCATCTCGATCTCCGTTTTTCCTCTGCCGGATGCACGCGATGTGCCCCCGCTTGACGCCGCCCGGGGCTCGCATTAGCCTCGTTGCATGAGCTACCGCTTCGCGCAGCATCGCCATCACGCCCATCATCACGGCCCGGCGGGTCGGGACGGAGGCGTGTAGCGCGTTCTGCAGGCGAATCGAACGCACGACGTTATCCGGCCGCGGCCCGTCTGTCGACGGGCCGCGGCTTTTTCGTGTCCGGAGAGGCCGATGGTCAGGATTGCACTACCGAACAAGGGTCGCCTCGCCACCGAGGCGCGCGACCTGCTCGAGCGGGCAGGACTCGGGCTCGAGGTCTCGAGCGAGCGCGCGCTGCAGGCGTCGCTGGGCGGCGAGTTCCTGGCGCTGTTCGTGCGCGCGCAGGACATCCCCGAGTTCGTGGCGGACGGCGCCGCGGATCTCGGGATCACGGGGCACGACCTCGTGGTCGAGAGTGGACGCGACGTCAGGGACGTGCTCGACCTCGGCTTCGGCCGCTGCCGGATCGTGGTCGCCGCCCGCGATGACTCCGACATCAACGGCCTTGGTGACGTGCCGCGCGGCGCCCGCGTCGCCACGGTGTTCCCGGCGATCGCGCGTGCGTGCTTCGAGGAACGCGGATGCGACGTCACCATCGTGCCGGTCTCCGGCGCCGCCGAGATCGCGCCGCACCTCGGCGTCGCGGACATCATCGTCGACATCACGTCCACGGGTTCCACTCTCAAGGTCAATGGGCTGCGGGAGATCGAAACGGTGCTCGAGTCGTCTGCCCGGCTGATCGCGCGGCCCGCGCTGCTCGAGACGGAGCAGGGCGAGCGCGCCACGCGGGAGCTCTCGGCTGCACTCGAGTCGGTGCTGCGCGCGCAGGGCAAGCGCTACCTGATGGCAAACGTGCCGCGGGCAGCTCTCGAGCAGGTGAAGCGCATCATCCCCGGTCTCAACGGCCCCACAATCATCGACATCCTGAACGGCGGCGAACACGTTGCCGCGCACGCGGTCGTCAACGCAACCGACGTATACCGTGTCATCGCGGAGCTGAAGCAGGCGGGCGCCGAGGGCATCCTCGTCACGCGCATCGAGAGGCTGATGCCATGAGCCCGGAACTGCGAAGCGAAGGCGGGGCACCCGGACGGATCGCCGCGGCGACGGCCGGTGCCCCTGCGATTGCACTCGTGTCCGCCCTCGATGCGTTGCCGCGCGACGCGGAGCGGATCCTGTTCCAGCGCGGGTCCGCCGACGAGCCGGACGTGGCGTCCGCGGTGGCTGCGATCCTCGGCGATGTCCGTGCGCGCGGGGATGCCGCGCTCATCGAGCTGGCGCAGCGCTTCGACGGCGTGACGCTCACGTCGCTGGAAGTGCCGCGTGCAGAATGGGAGCAGGCGCTGCGCGCTCTCGATCCCGACGTCCGGGCCGCGCTGGAGCAGGCCGCACGCGCGATCGAAGCGTTCCACCGTGCGCAGCTGCCCCGCGACATCGAGATCGAAGGCCGGCCGGGTCTCCGTCTCGGCAGGCGCGCCGAGCCACTGGAGCGGATTGGCGTCTATGCGCCCGGCGGGCGGGCGGCGTATCCGAGCAGCGTGCTCATGGGCGTGGTGCCGGCGCGTGTCGCCGGCGTGGGCGACATCGTCGTCTGCTCACCGCCGGGACGCGACGGCCTGCCGCCCGCGGTCGTGCTGGCGGCCGCAGCGATCGGGGGTGCGGACAGGGTCTTCGCGATCGGTGGCGCCGGTGCCATTGCCGCACTGGCCTACGGCACGGCAAGCGTGCCCGCGGTGGATCGCATCGTCGGGCCCGGCAATGCCTGGGTGAACGAGGCGAAGCTGCAGGTCACGCGCGTCGTGGGGATCGACAATCCTGCGGGCCCCTCTGAGCTGCTCGTCCTCGCGGACGATTCGGCAGATGCCGACCTTGTCGCCGTGGAGCTGCTGGCGCAGGCCGAGCACGATCCGGATGCAAGCTGCGTCCTCGTGACCACCAGCGGAGGGCTCCTCGGCCGGGTACGTGAGCGGCTCGCGGAACGGGTGCCGCGCGAGCCGCGCCGCGAGATCATCGAACAGTCGCTCGCCAGCAATGGCGCGCTCCTCCTGGCGGAGGACGTCGATGGCGCCATCGCGTTCGCGAACCGCTACGCACCGGAGCACCTGCTGGTGCTGACGCGTGAGCCGCGGTCCCTGCTGTCACGACTGCGCAATGCGGGCACGATCTTTCTCGGGCCGTCGAGCTCCGTTGCCTTCGGCGACTACATGACGGGGGCGAATCACGTGCTGCCGACCGGCGGCCTGGCCCGCCTCCATTCGGGCCTGTCGGTACAGGACTTCCTGCGCTTCAGCACCTGGCAGGAGCTGGACGCGCCGGCTGCGGCAGCCCTGGCAACGCCCACCGGTGTGCTCGCGGATGCCGAAGGGCTGCCCGCGCACGCGGCCGCAGCGCGGCTGCGCTCGGACGGCGACGCAGGCACGCGCGCCGAGCTCGGGCCGGATCGCCCAGTGCTGCGCGCCGAGTACCGCGCGCTGACCACGTACGATCCCGGTCGTGAGCCCTGCGCGATCGACCTGAGTGACAATACGAACCTGTGGGGCCCGAACCCCGCCGCCGCCCGGGCGGTGCGCACAGCGGCCGACGCTGCGCTCACGCGCTATCCACCCGTCTACGTCCCGGCCCTGAAACGACGCATCGCAGCGCTGCTCGGCGTCGCGCCGGACAACGTGGCCACCGGCTGCGGCTCCGACGACGTGATCGACAGCGCGCTGCGTGCCTTCTGTGCGCCTGGCGACCTGGTCGCCTACGCCGAGCCGACGTTCGGCATGATCCCGGCCTTCGCTCGCATGAACGCGCTGAATGCTGCTGCCGTGCCACTCGCGCCGGAGCTGGCGCTGGACGTGAATGCGCTGCTCGCTGCGCGCGCCGCGGTGACGTACGTCTGCCGGCCGAACAACCCGACGGGGACCCTGTTCGAACGTGGCGCGCTCGACCGACTCGAGCGTCAGGCAGCGGGTGTGCTGCTCGTCGACGAGGCGTACATCGACTTCGCCGGGGAGGCAGGACTTGCCGGTGCGGCAACAGCCTCGTCGCGCACGATCGTGCTGCGCACCTTTTCCAAGGCGTGGGGACTCGCGGGGCTGCGCCTGGGCTTTGCAGTCGGGCCGGCCGACCTGATCGCCGAGATCGAGAAGTCGCGGGGGCCATACAAGGTGAACGCGCTCGCGGAGCAGGCGGCGTTCGCGGTTCTCGACGAGGGGCGGGAGTGGGTCGAAGCGAGGGTCAGGGACGTCGTGCTCAACCGCGACAGGCTGACGGACGCACTCACGGCGCTCGGGCTGCGTGTACTGCCATCGGCCGCGAACTTCGTCCTCGCCGTGCTTCCCGAGGGTGAGGATGCGAACGACTGGAATGCCCGCCTGCGCGCCGCCGGGGTCGCCGTGCGACCCTTCCCCGCGCTGCGGTCGCTCGGTGAGTGTGTCCGCATCACGGTCGGACCACCGGAAATGATGGAGCCCGCGGTCGATGCGATCTCCACGATCCTGCGTCAGCGAGAAACGGTGAACGGATGAACGTCGCGATCTTCGATTACGGCACGGGCAACCTGCACTCGCTCAGGAAGGCGATCGAGGCCGCGGGCGAGCGCGCGTCCTTCGTGCAGGATGCACACAGCGCCGCCAGCTCGGATGCGCTGGTGCTGCCCGGCGTCGGTGCATTCGGTGCGGCGGCGGCGCGGCTGGCGCGTTCCGGCGCGGAGCTGCGCGATGCGATCCGCAGCGGACTGCCGACGCTCGGCATCTGCCTCGGCATGCAGCTCCTCTTCGATGCGAGCGACGAGGGAGGCGGGCACGGCCTCGGCGTGATCCCGGGGCGCGTGCGGAAAATGAGGGCGCGCCGGCTGCCGCAGATGGGCTGGAACGACGTCGAGACGTCGCCCGATCCGCTGTTCCAGGCGCTGCCGCCGCTGCTCGCATACTACGCCAACAGCTATATCGTGCGACCTGCGCAGCCGGAATGCGTGATCGCATGGTCCGAGCACGGGGGCGAGCGTTTTCCCGCGGCGGTTCGCAGTGGCAGCGCCGTGGGCGTGCAGTTCCATCCCGAGAAGAGCGGTGCCAGCGGACTGCAGCTCATCGCCAACTTCCTCGCCGGCGCGCGCCGATGATCGCCGTTCCTGCGATCGACCTGCGTGGCGGGCGGGTGGTACAGCTCGTCGGTGGCGAGCCGGGGACGGAACGCGTTTCCCTGCCCGATCCCGCCAGCGTCGCTGCCCGGTGGGAACGCGACGGCTTCGCGATGCTGCACGTCGTCGACCTGGATGCGGCCCTCGGCACGGGCAGCAACCACGACGCCGTGCGTGCAGTGCTGGACGCCGTTGGAATACCTGTACAGGTTGGCGGCGGCGTGCGCAGCGACGAGGACGTCGAGGCGTTGCTCGGGGCGGGCGCGGCGCGCGTCGTCGTGGGTACCCGCGCAATCGAGGATGCGCGTTGGCTGGAGCGTATCACCGCGCAGCATCCCGGGCGCGTGGTGCTCGCCGCGGACACCCGCGATGGCCGCGTGGTCACGCGCGGCTGGACCGCGTCCACGGCGCTCGCGACCACCGATCTCGTTGCGCGCGTCGGCGCACTGCCCCTGGCGGCCGTGCTGGTGACCGACGTCGGCCGGGAAGGTCGCATGGAAGGCGCGGACGTCGTGCAGTTCGAGACCCTGGTCGAGACGAGCCGGCAGCCACTCATCGCCTCCGGCGGCATCGCCGACAGCGCTGACCTGACTGCCCTCGCCGCCGTTGGCGTTCATGCGGTCGTGCTCGGCATGGCCCTTTATACCGGGGCGCTCGATGCGCCCGTCATCGCCCGGAGCTATCAGAAATGAGCACGATCCGCAGGGACACGCGGGAAACGAGTGTTAACGTCACGATCCGCCCGGACCTGGCGACGGATGGTGCAATAGGAACCGGAGAACCGTTCCTCGATCACATGCTCGGCACGCTCGCCCGGTACAGCGGCCTGCACCTTGCCATTGAAGCGTCCGGGGATCTGCGACACCACCTGGTCGAGGACGTCGCGATCAGCGTCGGACTTGCGCTGCGGGACGTCATCCCGGAGGAGTGCGCACGCTACGGCAACGCAACCGTGCCGATGGATGATGCGCTCGTGCAGGCAGCACTCGATGCGGGCGGACGCTTCTACTATCGCGGTCGCCTCGGCTCGACACTCTACGAGCACTTCTTCCGTTCGCTCGCGGAGAATGCGGCCATGACACTGCACGTGCGCGTGCTCCGAGGGCGTGACCGGCATCACGTGGTCGAGGCGGCCTTCAAGGCATTCGGGCTGGCACTGCGAGAGGCGCTGGTCCCCACGGGCGCCGTGTTCAGCACCAAGGGAAGTGTGCGCGTAAGGCGGGAGGACAACTGATGCTGCACAAGCGGATCATCGTCTGCCTGGATGTGAAGGACGGCCGTGTCGTGAAGGGCACTCGATTCGAGGACCTGCGCGATGTCGGCGATCCGGTGGAACTCGCTGCCAGGTACGAGGCAGAGGGCGCCGACGAGATCGTGTTCCTCGACATCTCGGCCTCCGCCGAGGGCCGGCGCACGCTGCTCGACGTCGTGCAGCGCACGGCGGAGCGGCTGTTCATCCCGCTGACGGTCGGGGGCGGCGTGAGCGACCTGGAGGGAATCGGCGCCGCACTGCGCGCCGGCGCCGACAAGGTCAGCATCAACACGGCAGCCGTGCAGAACCCGGAGCTGCTCCGCGAAGCGTCGGTCGAATTCGGCCGGCAGTGCATCGTCGCAAGCATCGATGCCCGCGTCGAGAAGAGGCAGATCGAGATTGCCGCGCGACCGCAGGGCGCCGTGGCCGATGCAATGGCAAGCCCGGGCGGTGCCTGGTTCCGGGTCTTCACGCACGGTGGCCGCACCGCCACTGAGCTGGACGCCGTCACCTGGGCAAAGCAGTGCGAGGAGCTCGGTGCCGGGGAGGTCCTGCTCACGAGCATCGACCAGGACGGCTCACGCGCCGGCTACGATCTCGAGATGACGGCACGCATCGTCGAGGCGCTGTCGGTACCCGTGATCGCAAGCGGCGGTGCAGGATCCGCCGAGCACATCCGCGACGCGTTCCTGCTGGCCGGCGCGGATGCGGCCCTCGTCGCCGGCATCTTCCACGATGGCACGACCACCATCCGGGCCGTGAAGCGCGTGCTCGCCGAAGCCGGCATCAGCGTGCGCGACGTACCCCCCGCCACCCGTCAGATCGCTGCGCAACAGTGACCCTCACCGCGTACCGTGACCTGCTCGACTTCGCGGTGGAAGTCGCGTGGCGCGCCGGGCGGGTGACCCTCGCCGGCTACCAGACGGGTATTGCAGCCGAAACCAAGGCGGACGACTCGCCGGTCACGCGTGCAGACCGCGATGCGGAGCGGCTCGCGCGTGAGCTGATCGCGTCCCGCTTCCCCCACGACGGCATTGTCGGCGAGGAAGAGGGGGAAACACGGCCGGGTGCAGACCGCCGCTGGATCCTGGACCCGATCGACGGCACACGCAGCTACATCCGCGGTGTGCCGCTCTACGGTGTGCTGCTCGCACTGGAGGAGGAGGGTGAGGCTGTCCTGGGCGTCATCCACTTCCCCGCGCTGGACGAGACCGTCTATGCGGCGCGCGGGCTCGGCTGCTGGTGGAACGGCCGTCGTGCACTGGTCTCGGACACGCACACGCTCGAGCAGGCGTTCGTGCTCACGACCGACGCCGAGAACGTGTACGATGCGAACCGCGGCGCGGGCTGGGATGCATTGCGCGCGCGTGTCGGTGGCTGGCGCACGTGGGGAGACTGCTACGGCTACGCACTCGTCGCGACCGGTCGTGCCGATGCCATGCTGGATCCCATGCTGAGCATCTGGGACGCAGCGGCGCTGGTGCCGGTCGTGGAGGAGGCAGGAGGCGTATTCACCGACTGGGACGGCCGGCCGGGCCATACCGGCAGCAGCGCGATTGCCACCAACGCGGCACTTGCACGGGACATCCGCACCATTCTGTCCGGAACGGTCTGACCTTCATGCAGATACACACGGCTGCCGATCTGGACGGCCTCGACTTCGCACGCGGCGATGGACTCGTCACTGTCATCGTGCAGCATGCGCGCACGGGCGTGGTGCTGATGCTCGCACATGCGGACCGCGCCGCGCTGGAGCGCACACTGGACACGGGTGAGCTGTGGTTCTGGTCACGCAGCCGGCGGGAGCTGTGGCACAAGGGCGCCACCAGCGGCAATACACTGGGCCTGGTCTCGCTGCACGCAGACTGTGACCGGGATGCGCTGCTGGCGCTGGTCGAGCCCGCCGGGCCGGCGTGTCACACGGGTGCCGAGAGCTGCTTCACAGCGCGGCCGACGCTGCCGGCACTGGCCGACGTGATCGAGACACGCCGCAGCTCATCAGCGGGGCAGAGCTACACCGCCCGCCTGTTTGCGAACGAAAATCTGCGGCTCAAGAAGCTGGGCGAAGAAGCCGTCGAGCTGGCACTCGCGTGCAGCTCGGGGGACACGCGCGGCGCGGGCGAGGAAGCGGCGGACATGCTGTACCACCTGCTCGTCGCGTGTGCCGGATCGGGAGTCCGTCTGGACGACGTGCTGCGCGTGCTGGACGCGCGCCGCTCAGCGGCGGCGGCGTCCGAGAAAGATGCGGTAGATCAGGAGCAGCACGATCGCGCCCAGGATGGCGATCGCGAATGACCGCAGGTTGAAGCCGGTGACGGTGCCCCAGCCGAGCAGCTCGGTACTGAGAAAGCCGCCGATCAGCGCGCCGAGGATCCCGATGATCACCGTGACCAGGCACCCGCCCGGATCCTTGCCGGGAAGGATGAGCTTGGCGATGCCACCGGCCAGCAGGCCGAAAACGATCCAAGAAAGAATGTTCATTCGCTAGACCTGGAACTCCGAGACCAGCTCCTTCAGTGTTTCCGCCGCATGCAGCAGCTCGAGGCTGGCTGCGCTCAACTCCTCCGTCGCGGCTGACTGCTCCTCCGCGGCAGCGCTCACCTGCTGCGCACTCGCCGCGTGCGCCTCGGCGGTCGCACCGACCGAGCGCACATTGGCATCTACGGACTGGACCGCCCGCTGGTTTTCGCCCGCCGCCTCCGCCACGCGCGTTGCTGCCTCGTTGACGTGGGCCACGGCGGCAACGATCTCCTCGAACGCGGCCTCCGCTTCCTTGGACGTCTCCTCGACGCCGCTCACCCGGCGGAACCCCCGGTCCATGGTGTGGACCACGGTTTCGATCTGTGTCCGTACGTGCTTGACCGTCGATGCGACGTCGTCGGCTGCGCGCGCACTCTCGTCCGCCAGCTTGCGCACTTCATCGGCCACGACGCCGAACCCGCGGCCGTGCTCGCCTGCGCGCGCGGCCTCGATCGCGGCATTGAGCGCGAGCAGGTTCGTCTGGCGGGCGATACCCTGGATCGTTGCAACGAACTGGGTGATGCGCTCGGAGGCGCGCTGCAGCTCGCTCACCTCCGCGCCGGAGCTGCGGACGACTTCACGCACCTCCAGCAGCATGGCGAGCGCGCGGCCGACTTCCTGCCTGCGCAGCTGTGCGACGTCGCCGATCTGCGCGCCGACCTCGCGCACGCGATCCGCCGCGGCGCCGATCTCGTCGGCGCGAGAGCGCATCGTGGCCAGCGCCTCGTCGACACCGCGCAGGCCGAGGGCCTGCTCTTCCGCGCCGTTGGTGATGCCGACCATCGCCGTGGACACTTCCCCGCTCGATGCTGCGACCTCTTCCGAGATGCTCGAAAGATCGGCAGCTGACGCCGTGATCTTGTTGGCAGTGCGCACGGTCTCGCCCACGACCACGCGCAGCCGGTCCGCCATGCCCGTGAACGCGCCGGCGAGCACGCGGAACTCGCCCGGCATCCTGCCATTCAAGCTGACGTTCAGGTTGCCGGAGCCGAACTCGTTGGCCGCATGCACGAGACGGTTGAGCGGCCCTTCCACGGCGCGGACGGTCAGGTACGCGAAGCCGATCATCAGGGCGGAGGTGATGCCGAGGATGACGAGCAGCACGGTCTGGACACGTTCCTTCTCAGCCTCGAAGGCGCCGGGAGCGAGCTGCGCGCGCCCCAGCTCGTCACGGCCCAGGGCGCGGATCAGGGCCCGGACGCGCTCCCCCGCCGCGAGTACCGCTTCGCCCTGCTGCAGCGCGGCGTTCGTCTCGCCGCGCTCGAACGCAGCCTGGACCCGACGGTTGTCCTGCATCAGCCCTGCGTGGAGCCGCTCGATCTCCGCGAGGCGCGAGCGCTGCTCGTCACTGAGATCGGCCAGCCCCGCATAGCGGCGCTGGATCTCGACGACAGTGCTGCCCAGCGTGTCGAAGCGCGATAGGGCCGCGCTGTCGCCGGTCTGCAGGTACGTCTGCCCCGCCGCGAGCTGGGCGGACAGCGTGCTCTCCAGCTCGGCGGTCGTCTGGATTCCGTTGTAGAGCGTGGAGACCCTGTCGCTGACCTCGTCGGTGAACGAGTTCAGCATGACCGTGCTGACGATGACGATCGTCAACGTGCCGAGGAAGGTCAGCACCAACCCGAGGAACAGTCGTCCCTCAATCCTGTCGAAGTAGGCTCTCAAGCTCATCGCCGAGCGACGGGAAGAATGGCCGGGGAGGCTGGGACAAGATGCCGACGGCGCTTGCGGCTGTCAACGAGAAAACGCCATACTCGACAGGGAATTACACGCGTGGGGAGGCATGGTGCAAGAAGAGCGGTCCGGGCTCACCCCGATTCCGCAGGAGCGCAGGCAGA
>DASTYK010000095.1 GCA_035764935.1 Longimicrobiales bacterium
ACGATCATGCGCATGGTCGAGCAGATGGACGCGGGGCCCGTGCTGCTGCAGGTGGAGGAGCCGATCGGGTCGGAGGAGACGGCGAGCGACCTGACCGCACGGCTCAGCGAGATCGGTGCGGAGGCGCTGATCGAGGCGCTCGCGATGATCGAGGCGGACGACGTCGTCGAGATCGAGCAGGACGAGGCGCGGGCCACGTTTGCGCCGCGCATCACGCGCGAGCACGCGCACGTCGACTGGTCGGGCGCCGCCGATGAGGTGGCGCGGCGGATCCGGGCGATGGACGAGGTACCGGGCGCCTGGACCATGCACCGTGAGAAGGAGCTGAAGCTGTTCCGCCCGCTCGTCGATTCCAGGGCCGGCTCCGCGGCGCCGGGGACGGTGATCCACGTGTCGCCGGAGGATCCCTCCAGCGGGATGCTGGTCGCGTGCGGCAGCGGCGCGGTGCACGTGCGCGAGGTGAAGCCGGCCGGCAAGCGTCGCATGACGGCGGCGGAGTGGCTGCGCGGCCGCGCGGCCGAAGTCGGTGATGTGCTGACGTGACTCCATTGCCGCGGCTGCACGTCACGACCGACGACGCCGTCCTGGCGGACGACGCGTTCGTGCCGCGTGCGCTCGCGGCGGTCGAGGCCGGCGCAGACGCGATCGCGCTGCACCTGCGCGGACGGAGCACGACCGCGGCGCGCGTGTACGAGGTGGCCGCCGCACTCCGGCCGACGTGCACACGGCTGGGCGCACGGCTGCTCGTGAACGACCGCGTCGACGTCGCGCTCGCATGTGAGGCCGACGGTGTACAGCTCGGGGTGCGCTCGTTGCCGGTTGCGAATGCCCGCACACTGATGGGGCCGCACCGGCTGGTCGGCTTTTCAGCACACGCCGCGCACGAGGCTGGCGGTGCAGTGAGCGCGGGCGCCGACTTCGTCGTGCTCGGCAGTGTGTGGGAAACGGCGTCCCATCCGGACGCCGAGCCCGCAGGGCTGGACACGCTGCGTGCGACGGTCGACCATGCAGGAGCGCCGGTCATCGCGATCGGCGGTGTCACACCCGACCGCGTTGCGGACGCGGCGGGCGCAGGTGCGCACGGCGTCGCGGTACTCAGCGGCGCCTGGCGCCGGGGGGATGTGGGGGAGGCGGTAGCGACGTACCTCGATGCGATCCGCCGGGCGTACGCCGGCGGGCGCGGGAAGGAGCAGGCATGACAACAACGATTCCGGTCACGATCAACGGCGACGCGCGTGAGATCGCTGCAGGCAGCAGCGTGCGCGCGCTGCTCGACTCGCTCGGGCTGCACCCGCGGCTCGTCGTCGTCGAGCACAACCGTGAGATCCTCGACCGCGAAGCTTTCGATGACATCGAAGTGCAGGCCGGCGACACGCTCGAGCTGGTGCACTTCGTGGGGGGCGGCTGATGAGCACGGAAACGATGAACGTGCAGGTGGCGGCGGACCCGGCACCGCTCGTGATCGCAGGGCGCGAGTTCCGCTCGCGCCTCATCCTCGGCACGGGCAAGTACCGGACGAACGAGGACATGGTGCGCGCGATCGAAGCGTCGGGCACCGAGATGGTTACCGTCGCGGTGCGGCGCGTCGACCTGGATCGCACGAAGGAAGAGGGGATCCTGTACCACCTCGATCCCGAGCGCTGGTTCCTGCTGCCGAACACGGCCGGCTGCTACACCGCCGAGGACGCGATCCGGTACGCGCGGCTGGGCCGGGCGGCGGGCATGAGTGACTGGGTCAAGCTCGAGGTGATCGGCGACCAGCGCACACTGCTGCCCGACGTGCAGGCGACGCTGGAGGCGGCGAAGGTGCTTGTCGCCGAGGGCTTCAAGGTGCTGGCCTACACCAGCGAGGACGTGATCGCCGCGCTGCGCCTCGAGGATCTCGGCTGCGCGGCCGTGATGCCGCTCGCCAGCCCGATCGGCAGCGGACTCGGGCTCGTGAACCCGTACTTCATCCGCGAGATCAAGTCGCGGCTGGCGTGTCCCGTCATCGTCGATGCTGGCGTGGGCACGGCATCGGACGCGACGCTCACGATGGAGCAGGGCGTGGACGGCATCCTGATGAACACGGCCGTCGCCGAGGCGCAGGACCCGGTGCGGATGGCGGTCGCCATGCGCTACGGCGTGGAGGCCGGTCGTCTCGCGTACCTGGCCGGGCGCATGCCGCGGCGGGAGGTCGCCGTGCCGTCGTCGCCGACGACGGGCATGCTCGACTGACCGACACTGCCCGCGCGCGTCACCCCCGCCCGCCGTGCAGCGTACGAGACGCTGCGCGCGACACGTGAGGGGCAGCTTGCCGATCGTGCGTTCAGCGGGGTGCTCGAGCAGGTGCCCGCGCGCGAGCGGCCGTTTGCGCACGAGCTGACGTACGGCACGCTGCGGCTGCGGGGCAGGCTCGATGCGCTGCTCGCGCCGCACGTGCGACGTGGACTGGACCGGGTTCAGCCGGAGCTGCTGGACGTGCTCCGGCTGGGCGCCTACCAGCTCCTCGAGATGGGGTCGGTGCCCGCTTACGCCGCGGTGTCGCAGGCGGTGGAACAGGCGAAGCGGATCGGCGGGCGCGGCGCCGGCAGTTTCGTGAACGGCGTGCTCCAGTCCATGCGGCGGGCGGGCCCGGCTGAGCCCTGGCCATCGCTGGAGGCGGACCCCGTGGCGCACCTCAGCGCGTCGAGCTCCCACCCTCGCTGGCTGGTCGAACGGTGGATCGCGCAGTTCGGTGTGGCGGGCACGGCGGCGCTCGTTGCCGCGAACAACCGGCGGCCGTCGCTGTATGTACGGCCGGTCGGCGTTCCCGTTGAGGCTGCATCGGAGCGGCTCGAGAACGCGGGGATCGCTCACCAGCGTCCCGCGCTCGGCGGTTTCGGACCCGGCGTGGTCGCGCGCGACGTGCTCGAGCTGCTGCCGCCCGTCAGCGTGACCGATGCGCTGGCCGTTCTGCCGGCGATCGTGCAGGATCCGGCCGCATCGCTGGTCACCCGCGCGATCGCTGCAGCGCCGGGAGCGCTGGTCGCCGACCTGTGTGCCGCGCCCGGCGGCAAGACGCTGGGCATCGCCGGCGACGTGCCGGACGCGCGCGTCATCGCGGCGGATGCCACGGCGGAGCGCCTGGTGCGGCTGCGCGAGAACCTCGCGCGGACCGGCCTGACGAACGTGCGCGTCGTTGCGGCCGACGCCCGACGCCCCCCGCTACGGCGGGCGGACGTCGTGCTGGTCGATGCGCCGTGCACGGGGACCGGCACGCTGCGCAGGCATCCGGATGGACGGTGGCGTCTCACACCGGCGGATCTCGATGCGCTCACGAGGCTGCAGCGTGAGATCCTGGACGGTGCGGCGGCCATCGTGCCGCCGGGCGGCGCGCTGCTCTACGCGACGTGCTCGCTGGAGCCGGAGGAAAACGAGGAACAGGTGGACGCGTTTCTTCAACGGCACACCGGCTTCGTGCTGGAGCCGATCGAGGACGTGCACGAGTCGGTGCTCGACGGGCGCGGCCGGCTCGTCGTGCGACCGTGGACACTTGGTGTTGATGGCGCGTTTGCCGCGCGCCTGCGGAGGATGTGATGCTCGGGGATTCGGTACGACGGCGTCAGCGCCGGCCAGACCGTGGTGAAGGCAGAGCGCGCCGGAGCAGCGGGCGCAGCCGTGGCAGCAGTCGTCTCTGGGCGTGGGTGGTCGCCGCGCTGCTGCTGCCGTTCGGTGTCGGCTACGCAGTGGCGGCCCTGGTGCTGTTTCCGCCGACCGAGGAGCAGGTCGCGACCGCGACCGGCGTGGCTGTGCCCGAGCTGATCGGCCGCACCAGCGGCGACGCAGAGCGCGAGCTCGCAGAGCTGGGCCTGGAACTCACGGAAGCAACCGAGCTGCCACACCCGGAGGCGGAGCCCGGTGAGGTCATCGCGCAGGACCCGCTGCCGGGGCAGCACCTGAGGCCGGGCGCGGGCGTCCGTGTCGCGGTCAGCTCGGGGCCCCCGCGCGTGCGCGTCCCCGACGTCGCCGGCTTCCCGCTCGAGCGCGCGCGCGAGCTGCTGCAGCGCCTCGGCCTCGAGGTCGCTTCCGTGGAGCGCCAGTCGGAGACGCCGACCGGCCGCGTCATCGGCATCGCGCCGGAGCCCGGCACCGAGCAGCGGCTGCCCGCGACCGTCACGCTGGTCGTCAGCGTAGGCCAGCCGGTCGTCGACGATCCGACCGTGCCGGACAGTGCGGCGGCGGATCCAACGGCGATCGACCTGCTGGAACCGGTGGACACGACCACCGTGCCGGCTCCGCCGCCACAGGATCCGCCGGAGGGCGACAGCCGCGGCGCTGGCGACGATCCTGCAAACGCCCATTTTGGCGACGGCGTGCTGCCGGCATATGGCGACACGTCGGGAGCGCGGTAGCACCGCTGTCGGTGCGCCGCTATCTTGCGCCCTGAACCAGACTTGAGATCGGACTGCGGGGAATGACGGAACGGACCGAGCGTTGGCTGATCCGGGGCAGTGTGCTCGTGCTGTTCCTCACCCTCCTCTCCCTCGCCTGGGTGAATCGTGCGACGTACGCGCCGCTCGATACCGGCGCGCCTGCGCCGGACTTCTCCTATCCCACGCTCGCGGGCGACACCATTTCCCTGTCCGGACTGCGCGGGCAGGTGGTGCTCCTCAACATCTGGGCGACCTGGTGCCCGCCCTGCGTGCGCGAGATGCCCTCCATGCAGCGCCTGCACGAGCTCCTGGGCGAAGAGGGCCTGCGCATCGTGGCCGTGAGCGTGGACGCACCGGGTGCACTCGGTGATGTCCGCAGCTTCGTGCACGAGTACGGGCTCGAGTTCGAGATTCTGCTGAACCCGGGCGGCGGCATCCAGGACACGTACGCGGTGACGGGGCTGCCCACCACGTTCCTCATCGACCGTGACGGGCGCATCCGTCGCAAGGTGCTGGGCGGCACGGACTGGATGGCGCCGGACAACGTGAAGTCCGTGCACGCGCTCCTGGAGTAGCGCATGAACCCGCGCACCCTCGAGATCATCACGAACAACTGGGCGCTCAAGCTGGCTGCGCTCGCGATCGCGTTCATGCTCTGGGGCGCGGTCAAGGCGGAAGTGCCGGAGCGGCTGCCGCTTGCCGACGTGCCGGTCCGCGTGGTCGCGCGCGACGGCGACTGGGAGCTGGCCGCTCCGCCGGCGCCGAGCACCGTCGAGATCGTGTTCTCCGGACCCACGCGCGAGCTGATGCGCATCGCCGTGAACCGGCCCGAGGTGCTCATTCCTGTCGACAACGTGAGTGACTCCGTCGAGACGCGCGTGCTCAATGCGGGATGGGTGCAGCTCTATGGTGGAATGGACAACACGCGTGTCGAGGACATCCGCCCCGGTTCAGTGACGTTGCGCTGGGACCGCGTGGTCTCCCGCATCGTGCCCGTCAGCGTGCGCGTGATCGGCACGCCCGCGGCCGGCTACCAGCTGAGCGGACCGATTCGCGTGGAGCCGACAGGGGTCCGTGTGAACGGCGGCGCTGCACGCGTCTCCGCGCTGGACACGCTCCGACTCGGTCCGATCGACCTGAGCGGCTGGACGGCAACCGACAGCTTCCCGCTCGGGGTCGATACCACGGATCTCGGCGTCATCGTGTCGCCCATGACCGTCCGTGTCGTCGTGCCGATCGAGCCGCTGCCCGACTCGATCACCGGCGCAGCAGGCATGCGCGCACTGCCGCGCGACAGCGGCAACCCGTGAGCGTACCGCTCATCCTCGGCATCGAAACGTCCTGCGACGAAACGTCCGCCGCCGTGCTGCGCGGCGAGCGTGACGTGCTCGGGCACGTCATCCTCTCGCAGGACGCGCATCGCGTCTACGGCGGCGTCGTACCCGAGATCGCATCGCGGGCGCACCTGCAGGTGATCGACGACGTCGTGGACAACGCATTGCGCGAGGCGGGGATCGCGCTGCACGATCTGGACGCGATCGCAGCGACCGCGGGCCCCGGCTTGATCGGCGCACTGCACGTTGGCCTGGCCTGGGCGAAGGCCGCAGCGTTCGGTCTCGGCGTGCCGCTGGTGCCCGTGCACCACATGGAAGCGCACCTCTTTGCGACGTCCCTCGACGACGCGCGCGCGGGCCCGCCGTTCGTCGCACTGCTCGTTTCCGGCGGCCACACGATGCTGCTGTGGGTGCCGGCATGGGGCGAGTACGAGCTGCTCGGTGAGACGCGCGACGATGCGGCGGGCGAGGCGTTCGACAAGGTCGCGCGCATCCTGGGGCTCGGCTATCCCGGCGGACCCGTCATCCAGCGCGCGGCAGCCGCAGGCGATCCCGCGGCATACGCCTTCCCGCGCCCCATGCTGACAGCGCGCCAGCAGCCTGCCGACGCCGACTACTACGACGTCTCCTTCAGCGGTCTCAAGACGTCCGTGCTGACGCGGGTGCGCGCGCTGGAGGCGGAGGGTCGTCTAGAAACGGAAACTGCGAACGTCGCGGCGTCCTTCCAGGCGGCGGTGGTCGACGTGCTTGCGACCAAGACCATGCGTGCCGTGCAGGAGACCGGCTGCACGCGTGTCGTGCTCGGTGGCGGCGTCGCTGCGAGTCGCGCACTGCGCGACGCACTCGCAGCCGCGCTCGGCGCGGACGGTGAGCTGTACGCGCCATCGCTGCGCCATGCGACCGACAACGCGGCGATGATCGCACGAGCGGGGCTCTTCCACCTGGAGCGCGGCGTACGTGCGCCACTCGACGTCGCCGCGCGCGCCGACCTGCCGTTCCCCGGCCTGCGCCGGCGCGCGGAGGTCCCGTGCTGACCATCATCCACGCGTCCGACGTCCATTTCGGCCCGCCGTACGTGCCTGCGGCGGGCGAGGCGCTGCTCCGGTCGGTGGAGGAGCTCGACCCGGACGTCATCGTGCTCAGTGGCGACTTCACGCAGCGCGCAAAGCGTGAGCAGTACGCGGAGGCGCGCGCGTACATCAACCGCCTGCCGCCGAAGCCGCTGATCGTGACGCCCGGCAACCATGACGTGCCGCTGTACCGCGTCTTCGAGCGGATCTTCGCGCCGTACCGCAACTACCGCGAGTACATCTCGGCGGACCTCGACTCCGTGCTGCGCGTGGATGGCGCGACGTTCGTCTCGCTCAACTCGACGGCGCCGCTGCGCGCGATCACGAACGGCCGCATCCGTTCCTGGCAGCTCGACCTCTGTGCGCAGGCGTTCGAAGGAACACCGGCCCAGGATGCGCGCATCGTGGTCGCGCACCACCACTTTGCACCGGCGCCGGATTACGAGGGCGGGGAAGTGATGCCGAAGGCGCGGCGCGCGCTGGACCGGTTCACCGCGCTCAAGGTCGACCTGATCATGGGCGGGCACCTGCACCGCGCCTACATCGGCAACTCGCTGGACGTGCATGCCGGCATCGACCGCACGCACGGGATCATCATCGCACAGTCCGGCACGACCACGTCACGGCGCGGCCGCGCGCGCGAGCGCGAGCGCAACTCGTTCAACCTGGTCCGTGTCGGCGACGACATCATCCGCATCACGCAGTACATGTTCTTCGACGATGTGGCCGGGTTCGCCCCGGTCAGCCGCCACATCTACCCGCGACCGGGCACGCACTACTTCCGCGACCCCGGCCGGCTCGACGAGGGCAGTGCGCTCGCGCCGCCGGTCGGCCTGCCCGACCAGCCGTCCTGATCATGGGCCGTCCGGCGCTGCGCGTTGTCGCGCTGCTCGCGATGCTCGCGGCCGCGCTCGCCGCACGACCCGTGGACGCACAGGTCGTGAACGACTCCGCTCGCATCGCAGATGTCGAGCTGAGAGGCGTCAACGCATTCGACGAGGATCTGCTGCGCGCGTCGATCGTGACCAGCGAGAGCCGCTGCTCGGTCACCGCGCTTGCGCCGCTCTGCTGGCTCGGGCTCGGCCGCGAAGACCAGTACGTCGACCCGCGCGTGATCGAGGCCGACGCGCTGCGGCTTCGCGTTTTCTACTACGAGCGGGGCTACCGGGAAGCAGTCGTAACGGCCGATACCACGCGCACGGGTGACGGGCTGGTCGTCGAGTTCCGCATCGACGAGGGCCGTCCGGTGCTCGTCGACACCATCACGTTTTCCGGACTGGACGACCCGCCCGACGACGTCGTGAGCGACCTGCCGCTGCGTGCCGGCATGCCGCTCGACCTGGTCGCGGCCGAAGCGACGCGCGACACCCTGACCATGCGCCTGCGCGACCGCGGCTACGCCGCCGCGGACGTGCTGACCAGCTACTTCATCCCCCGCGAGCAGCCGGATCACAGCTCCGTCGAGTTCGAGCTGATCCCGGGCGACCGCTACCGGTTCGGCACCGTGACCGTTGAAGGCAACGTCGCGGTGGACTCGTCCGTGGTCCGGCGGATGCTCGGCTTCCGCACCGGCGACGTGTACAGCCGGCGCGCTCTGCTGGAAAGCCAGCGCAACCTCTTTTCGCTGGACGTGTTCCGGCACGCCGAGATCGTTCCGGACATCCAGCCGTTCGACACGGTCGCGGACGTGACCGTCCGCGTCATCGAGGGCGACCTGCACCGCGTGCGCGTCGGCTTCGGCCTCTCGACCGCCGACTACCTGAACGCGGAAGCGCGCTGGGCCAGCCTCAACTTTCTCGGGCGTGCGCGCCGGCTCGAGCTGCGCGGCCGGGTCTCCAACCTGCTGACGGCGCCACTCGACCTGGTCCCGTTCTTCGAGGAGATCGACGGCGTCTACCGGCAGGTCGCCGGCGCCGTCAATGCCGATTTCCGCCAGCCCTGGTTCTTCAGCGCACGCAACACCTTCGGCGCCGGCCTTTT
>DASTYK010000096.1 GCA_035764935.1 Longimicrobiales bacterium
TGACCGATCCGATCACGCCAGGCCTGCCGGTTCCGCCCGCCGCTCCGCCGCCGTCCCCGACACCCCAACCGCCTCAGCTCCTGCCAATTGGGGCCCCGATCGATTTTCCTCTGGGCTGGCTGCTCGATCATAGCGCTCCAGCGGTACAGTATCGCGCCACTATCGACGTAGCTCGCATACCTCCTCGGCAAATTCCGGCTATTCGCACGCTTCCGTACGCGCACGTCCCGGCACTGTCACTCGCCATCGCCCAACAGAACGACGGCACCTGGGGCGGCTCGATGCTCGAGGTCCCGTCCGTCCGCGCGCACTCGTTCGAGGGCGTCGGGACCATTACCGCGACCAGGCGCCTTCTCGAGTACGGCTGGGACAAGGACTCGCCTCCGCTCATGCGAGCTCGCCGCATCCTGTTTCGCTTGCTAGCCGAGGATGAGGATCCGGCGTTCTTGTTCGAATTGGGACCGTCGAGAGGGCGTCCGGATCCGGATACGACTCACATAGGGCGAACGACCCTGCGGGAAGCAGCCGCCTCCGCGCTGGCTCAGGCGGGGTACGAATCCGACCCGCGCCTCCGAGGCGCAGCGCGTCGTGTCGTCGATCGTCTCGCGGTCTATCTTCGTTCCCCGCTCGCCCAGAAACCCTGGGTCCGCGCAGGCAACCAGCAGGTTCTCGCTCCTGAGGCGACCCCGCCGTCGTTTCACACGCTCGTCATGCTCGCCCACATGCCGCTTTTCCGCAGCGAGCACTACGACGTGATGGAGCGCCTTTTTCAGTTTCTCTCCCAGCCCCTGCCGCGGCAGGCGGCGGCGCGCCTCCTCGGCGACAAGGTCATCCCGCAGCCGCACCTCATGCTCGGCGACCCTCTGCCGCACCGAAACGCGGCCGACGCCGACGTCCCGTGGGCGCTAACCTGGCTCGAGCTCGTCGCGCGCCTCGGGTACATGCGGCGGCACGAAGGTTGGGCGAAGCTCTACGACAGGTTTCTCGATGATCGGGACCAGGACGGCGTCTGGCATCCCCACAAGGGGCTGGCGATGCCGCGGTCCACGAATCCGCTCGTATGGCCGTCGTTCCCGCTCGAAACGCAGCACACCGGCGAGGAACGTTGGAGCGATGTCACCTTCCGCCTGGGACTCATCGGCAGGCTTGCGGGCCGGCAGATCAACGTCATCTGATCGCGCGAGCTGTGCTCGTTAGGCCCGAAAACGTCCGTGTTCTGTGGGAACTGTATTGGTTTCGTGAACTCGCGTTGCCGACACCAACCCGGGGCGTCTCTCGTAGTGTCGAACGAACGGTAGCAGCAGAGTAGTTCGTTCGGGTTCTCCACTAGCAGAGAGGTGCTCCGTGAAATCGCTGTTCCAGGCTGGGGACGTTTCGTCCAGCTCGTGTCGCGCGTGTCGCAAAATCGTGCGCACCCGCTATGAGGTCCGCACCGTGCATCTTACCGGTTCGCGGCTCCGTGTCCCGAACGTCCTGGTCGACGTCTGCACGGAGTGTGATGGCATGGTCTCGATCCCGCGCCAGTCGATGGCGCAGTTGCGCGAAGTTGGAGTGTGGAAGTAGTTGAGACCCCAGGGGTCAGAAGTCAGGAGTCAGGGATCAGGGATCAGGGGGTATCGGGTCGCAGGTTGAAGGAGAGGACTGCACCGAGGGACGAGGTGCCAGGTTTCTCTCCTGCAACCCACACCCTGACACCCCCTGATCCCTGACTCCTGACTACCGACCCCTGGTTTTCACGCTCTCACCTTCTCCCGGTCGGTCAACAGCTTCGCCTGGTATCGCTGCGCTTCGGAAATCCGCTCGACCTCGACCGACATCGTGTCTACCGCCTGCTCGATGCGATTCATTTGAGCCGCGAGCTCGGCGTTGACTGGACTCGGCATGCCGCGGCGGTCGATCCACCGGCCGATCGCGCGAGCGATTGGAAGACCGACAATGATGATGACCACCGCGATGAAGAACATCGTGACGATGTCCACGGCCTGCGGCGGGATCTCGTTGCGTCGCTCCCACGGCGGTGCCGGAACCGTAATCACCTGAGGGCGAGCGTCACCTCCCACCTGCACGCGAACCTGCCCCTGCGTCTCCTCACGGATGCGCTGGGCTTCCCGCTGAATGCGTTGCACCTCTTCCTGCAGGCGCCGAGTCTCCCGTGCCTGTGCCCGTGCCTGAGCGGCTGCCGCCTGGTCCTCGGCGCGAGTCTGCTGCTCGAGCGTTATGACGTTTTCGAAACGCACGTCGTCCTCCAGAATGACGCGGTACCGACGACACTACCGGGATGCGAGCCGGCAGGTTTCGGCCGTTCTCGACGTTAGAACCGCGCCAGCCGTGGCGCTAGACCCTTGTCGCACTTACATTTGATGCACGGGACGTACGAAACGTTGCCGTGGAGCCGATTCCAGCCGCTCGGGACATTGGCTCGCTGAAGAGCCGCACAATCCGCGGACCCTTCCGAAAATTTTCACCTCGGCGTGCGCCATTGCGGCGCGGCTGAAGGCGCGCCGGTCCCGGGGAACGCACCCCGGAGTCGAGCGGACCCGGCGCAACAGGTTACATGCAAAACACAATTGAAACACCCTCCGCATTCGACTCACTCGGCCTCGCGCCAGAGTTGATCGACGCCATCCGCGACGCGGGGTATCGGGAGCCAACGCCGATTCAGGCGCAGGCAATCCCGCTCGCGCTCAAAGGGCGCGACCTCATTGGCCTGGCCCAGACAGGCACCGGCAAGACTGCCGCATTCACCCTTCCCATCATCCAGCGCCTCCTTGGCGGGCCACGACGCCTTCGCGCGCTCATCCTCGCGCCAACGCGTGAGCTCGCGGCGCAGGTTCGCGAGAGCTTCGAGAAGTACGGCCGCCACAGCGGTTTGCGCGTGGCAGAGGTATTCGGCGGAGTCGCGCTCGGTCCGCAGGAGACAGCGCTTCGGCGGGGAGTCGATGTCGTCGTCGCCACGCCCGGTCGCCTGATCGACCACCTCGAGCGTCAGAACCTCGTCTTCGACGACCTCGAGGTGCTCGTGCTCGACGAAGCCGATCGCATGCTGGACATGGGGTTCGCACCGCAGATCAACCAGATCGTGCGCGAGGTTCCCGCATACCGGCAGACGCTCCTGTTCAGCGCGACGATGCCGCCCGAGGTCGAGGCGCTCGCGCGCAAATATCTCCGGAAGCCGATCGTCGTGCAGGTAGGTCTTCGGACTCAGGCGGTGGACACGGTGGCGCACGCCGTGTATCCCGTTCCGCGCGAGCGGAAGAGTGCCCTGCTGGCCGAGCTGCTGAAGCAGCCCGAGATGGACTCAGTGCTCGTGTTCACGCGTACCAAGCACGGCGCCGACCGCCTCGTGCGGCACCTTCAGCGCGCTGGCGTCGAAGCGACGGCCATGCACGCGGACAAGAGTCAGTCGCAGCGGATGCAGGCGCTCGAAGAGTTCAAGGCCGGAAAGATCCGCGTGCTCGTCGCGACCGACATCGCCCAGCGAGGTCTCGACATCGCCGGCATTTCGCACGTGATCAACTACGACGTGCCGCAGCGCCCCGAAGACTACGTGCACCGCATCGGCCGCACTGGCCGGGCTGCGGCGACAGGCGACGCGTTTACCTTCATGTCCCCCGACGAGATCGCGACAGTTCGCACCATCGAACGCGTGCTCGGCACACCGATTCCGCGCATTTC
>DASTYK010000097.1 GCA_035764935.1 Longimicrobiales bacterium
CTGCAGATGGTCGCGCTGGTCTGCGCGCTGGCCGGCTGGGAGCCGCTCGTGCTCGGTCTGGAAACGCCCGCCGACCAGGTGGTCGCGCTCACGCGCGAGGCGCCGATCGACGCCGTCGCGATCAGCTGTGTCCTTCCGCCGACGGCAGTTGCAGTGGGCGAGCTGCGTTCGTTGCGACGTCGCCTGCCGCGATCCATGCCACTGCTCGTGGGTGGCGGCGGCGCGGCGGACGTCGACATCCGTGGCGTCGAAGCTGTCGCGAGCCTGCATGCACTGGACGAGTGGCTGCGGCTTCACCGCGAAGGAGTGCAGTCCACCTCGCGCTAGCAGCCTGCCGCAGCATCGTCGCGCGAAGCCGATCACGCGGTGCGTTCAGGCGCAGGCCGGACCCTGGCGGCGGCCGCGAGCCCACCACGTTCAGCGACACATGTTGTTGTCGTCCGTCACGTACACGCGCGTCCCGTCGAAGTACGTCGCGCCATTCTGGTAGCCGAGCGCGACCCACTGTCCCTGCTCGGTACCGACCTCGTGCTCCTGCTGGTACTGCAGCACCGCCTGCCCGTTGTGCTCGATGATGCGCCACCGACCCGAAAAGGAATCGCTGCCGCTGCTGTTTCCGAACACCCCGCCGACATCGGCGCTCATGCTGCTGCTGGAGCGGAAGTGGAAGGAGCCGTCGCTGCAGATGTACGCCTCCCACCGGTCGGAGAATCCGCCGCCCGACCCGTCGTTGTAGCTGTCGATGTAGGTGACCTTGCGACCACCAAGCTGGTTCATCCACTCCTGGACGAGCGGAGTGATCGCGGGTGCGGATGGCGACGCGCCCTGTCGTGCGACGTCGCCGGAGGCTGACATCGCGCCGGCGCCGCTCGCACCGCTTGCGGCCACGGTCGCATTGGCGCGCGTGAAGTCGAGTTGCCAGCCATCGGTCAGGTCCGGTTCGCCAGTGTCGGGATCGAACGCGCCCGCCAGCAGCCTGACGCCGTCGCCGTGCGCAGCGACCGCGAACCAGCCATCGCCATTCGTCATGCGCACGGTCCCCGTCGCACGGCCGTCCGCGAACGTGCCCTCCAGCGGGTTCTGCGTGCCGTCCAGGCCGTACAGCACACCGGTGAGGCGATCCCCTGCCTGCTGCAGCTCGAGCCTGACCGTCCCCTCGGGCGGCTGGTAGAGGTAGCTGCCCGTGAGGTCCTGTGCGGATGCGGGCAGCGCACCGAGCAGCAAGAGCCCGAGCGTCAGCAAGCGTACGATCAGAAATCCGCCGAAGCGTGCATCGTGCGGGGGGCGTCGCGCGGTGATTGCGCAAGTGTCCGCGCGGTTCGACGTCGTATGCATGAGTGCTCCTGGTTGAGCATGCGGTGCTGTCACTTCGCTATACGGGCGAGGGGATGGGGAGGGATCACGGGGTGAGTGAGCTGTGGGTGAGCCTGGTGCGGGTGGGGCCTCGTGTTGTGGGTGAGCGTCGTGCGGATGAACCTGGTGCGGGTGAGTCTGGTGCGGGTGAGTCTGGTGCGGGTGAGCCTGGTGCGGGTGAGCCTGGTGCGGGTGAGCCTGGTGTGGGTGGGCCTCGTGCGGGTGAGCGTCGTGCGGATGAACCTGGTGCGGGGACACCGTTCCCACTGTGCGCGTCACCCGTTGCGCGGTGGCTCCCACGCGTGACTGGCCGCGCCGGCAGGCGGCTGGTCCGCGCCGCCCAACGCCGCCAATCGCCTGTGCGCGCCACCCGGGCGCTGTGGCTCCCATGCGTGACTGGCCGCGCCGGCAGGCGGCTGGTCCTTGCCGCCCGACGCCTCCAATTGCCTGTGCGCGCCACCCGGGCGCTGTCGCTCCCATGCGTGACTGGCCGGTCCGGCAGGCGGGTGGTACGCGCAGACGCCGCCGGGCCTGTGGCGCGCCACGCGTGACGCGGCTCCCGGGCGTTTGGTGCGTCGCGGGGCGTATTGCCCTGAACCGCGCCAATGGTGGACCAGGCCCGGAAGCGCCTGCTGCGGCATCAGGCCATTTGCCCTACAGCGCGCCATGCGACGTCGCCCCGCGCGCTCCGTGTCGCGTTATCGGGCACCCCGGTCTGTGCAGCGCCAGTCTCGTCGCGCACCGACGGGCAGCCGCATGTCGCATCCGGAAGGCACCGTGCTCTGACCGGCCACTGGACCCACCGAAGCGGACGCGCGCCGCGACGTCACAGATCGTCGAGCGCGTTCGTCTCACACACGCCGGCCATATGGCCATGGCCTCGAAATGGCCTCGCACAGGGAGAGAGCAAATGACCCCGCAGAACAGCCTGCCCGTCCTCGCCGTCGCGCACCTCCGCAACGTCACGATGGGACCGGACATCCTGGAGTACCTGGAGCGGATCGATGCGACGCTGGAGCCGTACGATGGTCGCTTCCTCGTGCATGGCGGCCCCGTCGATTGTCTCGAGGGGAGCTGGACCGGCGACCTGATCATCATCCAGTTCCCCGACCGCGAGAAGGCAAGCGCGTGGTACGCGTCGAGCGAGTACCGGGAGATCCTGCCGCTGCGAGCGCGGAACGCCGATGGCGAGGTGATCCTGATCGAGACGGTACCGGCGGATCACCGCGCGACGGATATCCTGGCAAGGACGTGACGCACGGGTGCGGGAATAGCGGGATCGGCCACGCCCCTCGCACCGACTGCAAGGACGCGCACACGAGCACCGCCAATCACCGGCCTTCTCCGCCACCGACCTCAGCACCTTCCTCTCCCGCCCGTACCCGAGTCGTGGCCGGCTGCATCCCGAACTGCGCGTGTTCAGATGCGGCTGGTGAACGTGTTCCGTCGGTTCGGGCAGATGGCGGAGATGGCCGACGCCCGATAACTCGCCAAATGCTTCGGGCCTCGCGGCCGCGTGGCGCGCTGCCGGTGCTGATGCCCAGTACCGCGACAATCGTTCGGCGGGACGTCGAATGCATGGCGCGCTATCGGGCTCCACGCCCGATCAGGCGACACGCGACGCCGGACCACGCAGCCGTTGTCGCGTGATGGGGCAGCGCCGCTGACCTCAGGCGCACGTCGCGCACGGAGACGTACGCCCCCGCTTGATCCCGCACGTCGAGCGAGTACCGGGAGCTCCTGCCGCTGCGCACGCGGAGGGGCCGAAGCCGAGTCCCTGATCGACACAGTACCGGCAGTCAACGCACGGCTCGGGATGGTGCGTTTCGAGTTCCAGCTGACCGGCGACCTGTCGCCCGGGAGGAGCACGGCCACAGCCGGAGGGCGGTGAGACGGTCGGGCCTTACGCCCCGAACTCCTCGGGCTCCTCCGGGTCCGCCCAGAACTCGTCTTCTGCGGAGCGCACCTCGTCCAGGTCGATTGGCTCATCGGCCTCGAGCGGCAGCCCCAGCTCGATCCTGCGGATCGCGTCGTCGTCGATGGGTGAATGGCGGGCGCCGCGGATCCGTTGGCGGGCCAGGGCGCCTGCGCCGACAACGACGAGAGCGGCCATGATCCAGAGTATGCTCATGAGCCCATGCGTGTTGTCATCACCGCGCAGTACATCTCCCGGTGGTACGCCGATGCGCGCCGTGCGACCTCGCGCGGTGGCGTGAACCCCGCGCGCGCCGAGACTTCCGCCAGCCGCGCGAGCGGCAGCGGGTGGGGCACCCACGGGTTCGTCATGCGACGCTCGTACTCGATCACGACGACGCGCCCGTCTGGCTTCAGCCGCGCCGCTGCCTGCGCGAGCACGGCGTCGGGGGTGCGGGTGAAGTGAAGCACATTGGCGAACAGAAATCCGTCGACGGTGCTACGGCCGAGCGGTGCGATCGCGGTCAGGTCGTGCATGTCGCCGCGGACCGCGGTGATGGGTGCGGCTGCGTCACTCGCACGGGCATCGTGGACTCGGAGGCGGGCAAGGGCGCGCTCATCCGTGTCGACTGCCGTGACTGCGCCGGTCGGGCCGAGCAATTCGGCGAGCGCGCGGGCGAAGGTGCCGCTGCCAGCGCCGATGTCAGCCCATGTGCCGCGAAACGGACCGGCGGCGGCGAGGAAGCCGACAGCTTCGTCATGGGTCATGCGTGAAGGTAACGCACCCGTGTCGTGGGCGGCTGCCCGTTCGACCGGCTCTTCCGGCTCCTCCGGGACCTCCTCGCACGCTGCACGTGGTGCGGCTGTGACGTCATTTGTCGGGCTGCTGACGCTATCCGGCCGATCCTGCCCGGCCGCCATCCGCGTGGTCCCTTCCCTGCATCCGCCGAGCCTCGTCGTGCGCCGCACCGCTGCGCCAACACCACCTCGAACGGAGGATCACGCCATGTCAGTCGCTCGCGTCACCGAGATCAGTGCGACATCCGGAAAGAGTTTCGAGGACGCCATCAACCAGGGGATCGCACGCGCCGGAGATACGCTGCGCAACGTTCGCAGCGCGTGGATCAAGGAGCAGCAGGTTCGTATCGACGGCGGCAAGGTAGTCGAGTACCAGGTGAACCTGATGGTGACGTTCGTCCTCGACGAGTGACCCGCATGCGCTGCACGGCAGGCGACCTGCCTGCTGCGCAGAACGAAGGACTCCTCATGAACGCGCGGGGCCCGCAGTCATACGGCTGCGGGCCGCTCAGTCCGACTGCCGCTCCTCGAGTCTTGCTACGCGGAACCGTCAGGGCATCGACATCGCGAAGCAGGTCGTCGTCGGCCTGCAGCGAGCGGGCGTGGTCCTACTGCGCGTCCGGACAGCTCGTCCCGCAGTGTGCCGCCACGAGCAGCCGCGCCACTGCGTGGAACTCCTCGTGTGAGACGCGGCGCCCCTCACCGGGTCGTGTCTTGTGCGCAACGACCAGGTCGAGTGCGGGCACCACCAGGATGTGCTGCCCCACCGCACCGTGCCCCGCATACGCGCCCTCGTACTCCGGATCCAGGCGCGGATCGTCGAAGACCCACCACAGGTAGCCGTACCCGAAGGATCCGTCACGATGACGGTCGGGATTCATCTCCGCGCGCGGCGTCACGAGGCGCGTGCTCTCCTTGACCCACTCCCGCGGCACGAGCTGCGTGCCGGCCCAGTTCCCCTCACGCAGCATCAGGTACCCGATACGCGCCATGTCGCGCGTGGACAGGTGCATGTGGTACGCCGGATGCCGCGACACGTCGAGGTCACCCGACTTCCGGTGCAGTGTGCGATCGAAGTCCTGCATGCCGATGGGGCGGGCCAGGTCCGTCTCCAGGACGTCGTAGATGTCGCGGCCGGTCTCCTGTTCGAAGATCGTCCCGAGCGCATTGAAATCCCAGTTACTGTACAGGTAGTACGCACCTGGCTCCTGGGACCCGCGAGCCGGTGCACTCGCGAGGTCGTCGCCGCCGTTCGACGCCGGATGGTACACGCCCGAACGCGCGGAGAGGAGATCACGAATGGTCGCCTGCTTCTCGGCTGCCGTGAGCGCCTGGTGATCATCGATGCCCAGCTCCTCGAGCGTGCGATCGAGATCGATCGTGCCGTCCGCGACGTACGTTCCGAACAACATCGAGAGCACGCTCTTCCGTACGGATGCCAGGTAGCTGACCACCTCGACATCACCGTACTCGAAGAGGACCCGACCGCCCGAGACGGCCATGAAGCCCGTCGTCGAGAGCTGGCTGAGCGCTTCGCGCACCTCTTCCAGGCCGGCCGCGCTCCAGCCTGCCGCTTCCGGACTGGTGTGGTACTCCCACGCTGCCTGCGGATAGACGAAGGCTGCGGGCGCTGTGCTCGACGGGGCGGGTCGCGCGGAAGAACGGGCCGCCGGCGTGCATCCGCCCACGACGACTGCAACGACCAGTACTGCCCGACGCGCCAGCACGCATGCGCGTCGAGTGCCGGACGCGGATCGACGACCTCGCGTGGGTGTGCTCACGGTGCGCTCCCGTATTCAGAGTTGGTTGGAACCTGCGCCGGCCGCCTCAGCGCCGGCCGGGAATCGCCTGCAGCCAGTCCGCCTGATCGGGAGGCGCGCCGAACGGGTAGAGACGATTCAGCGGGCCATGCTCGAAGTCGAGCGCATCCAGGCGGATCGTGCCGAACCAGTCGCCCGGCGCATCGACGATCAGGATCGTCGGCGCATACCCGTTGTCGTCGAAGCCGCGCCGGAAATGGACCCGGCTCTTGGTGACGATGACGTCGAACTCGTCCGGATCGATCGGGCCGAAACGAAGCTGTTCGGGGCTCGTCGTCTGCTGGTAGGCGGGAACGAGCACCAGCATGCTGCCGTCACCATGTGCGATCACGGCCACGCGGTCGTACCCGAAACGCGCGCCACGCCACACCAGCGTTCCCTTGATCCGAACAGGCGGGCCAGCCTGCTCTCCCGTATAGCCGCCCACCTCGTCGTCGAACGGGTCACCCGACTGCAGGTCCGCCGCCCAGATCCGCTCGAGCGTCGGCTCTGCGGACAGCGAGCCGTACAGCACCCGCCCCACACGCTGGTCCAGCAGCGCACGAAGCGTCCACGTCGCATCTCCGGGGCGATCCCAGTAGTCCGCCAGCAGCACCGGCGTCGCACCGTCCGCGATCGCGCGGCGCGTGCGACGCACCGCCTCCTCCGGCAGCACGTAGCCGCCGCGCGCGAACTCCTCGCGCTTGCGCCAGATGAACTCCGCCATGTCCCGCGCGATCTCATCGGCCAGCGCCTGGTCGTCGTTGGTCATGACATGGACCTGCGCACCGATGTCCGGGACGTCCGCCCACGGAAAGCCGTAGAACACACTCACGTACGTGCCCGGGTTCGTGTTCTCCCAGATCCGCGCGCGCTCCATGATGTCCATCGAGGGCGATGCGCCCGTCCACTGCAGCACCGTGCCGGTCACGACGGGCGGCTTGATGCTCGCCGTCGTGGGCCTGTACTCGCCCCGCATGATGTTGCGGAGATACCGCGCCGCACGCTCGCCCTGGTGACCGCTGTCGTAGTGCGGGTACCGCTTGGTCACGAATGCACCATCCGCCCACTTCAGGAACTCCTCGTCCTCGTTGCCGTGCAGGTCGAACGTGGCGACGATCGGGACATCCGGACCGACCACCTCCCGGAAGCGACGCGCCATCTCCGCCTCGGGACGCGGAATGTTGCGGACCGCCATCGCGCCGTGCAGCGCGAGGTACACGCCGTCCACCGGCAGCTGCGCGCGCAGCTCGTCCAGCATCTGCCCGACGAAATGATCGAACACTTCCTCCGCGTTCCACGGCCGCGACGAGCCGCCCCACACCCCGGCGGGTGAAGTCAGGGGGACGAGCTCGACGTCGCCGAACTCACGCGCCTGCCGGACGAAGCCGCCCATGTAGCCGCCGCGCTCCAGCAGCGAGTCGCCGCGCAGCGGACCGCCGCCGCGCGTCCAGTCCTCGATGACCGGGTCAGGGCCGGGACAGAAGGTGCACGTCTCGTGGGAGAACTGGGCGACCGCCACGCGGAACTCGCGGCTCTGCCGCCCGGCCGCCGTGTCGCAGGCGGACAGCAGGACCACCAGGGTCGCACCGAGGACAACGAACGGAGCACCAGTCACCGTCATGCAACCTCCCGCGCCGGGTCCCATATTTTGCAACTGAGTTTCAGAGGATGATGTGGTATATTGGGGCGTGATGTTCCTGCAATGCAAGCGTCCCCTGCGCAGCCCGGTAATGACTGGAACCCATACATCGGTGGGTGTGCCGTGATCGAGCACGTGATGGAGGTTCTCGACCTGTTCAACGCGTCGCGGCGCGAGATCGGGGTGATCGAGGCCGCCGAGCTGCTGGGCCGGCCGAGGAGCACGACGTCGCGGTGGCTGAGTCGCATGCTGACTGCGGGATTCCTGGACCGCGATCCGGACTCCGGCCGCTACCGTGTATCGATGCGCCTGTCCGCGGTGGGGGAGCTGGCGCGGCAGGCGATCCCGCTGCAGCGGCTGGCGTATCCGTGGCTGGAGCAGATCACGGCGTCGACGGGCGAGACGTCCAATCTCGTGCTGCTGGGCGCGGATGGCATCGGCATCAATGTCGAGGCGGTCGAGAGTCCACGGCAGGTCGCGCACATGGGAGCGGTGGGGCGGCGATTTCCGCTGCATGCGAGTGCGGCCGGCAAGGCACTGCTGGCGTGGCGCTCGACGGAGGAGGTGAAGTCGCTGCTGTCGTTCCCGCTGGAGCGAAGGACGGCGAACACGATCGCGGACCTGGATGCACTGCTGGTCGAGCTCGCTGCAGTCCGTGTGCGCGGATACGCGGTGAACTGGGCGGAGAGCGAGGACGACCTGGTCGGGATCGCCGCACCTGTCCGGGATCATCGCGACGAGGTGATCTGCGCGCTCTCGATCAGCGCGCCGGTCTGGCGGGTCTCGCGGGACGATCTGCCGCGGCTCGGGCGGCAGATCGTGGATCCGGCGATGTCCCTGTCCAGGTCACTGGGCTGGCGCGGCCCCGACGGCTGAGCGCGTCGACACCTCGCCCGCGATGCAGCTCAGTGCAGCAGCGTTCCGGGTCCGTACAGCACCCGCCCCGGCCGCGCATCGGTCATGCGCCCATCCTCGAAGACGACCGCGCCATTCACGACGACGAGTGAGAAGCCCTCGGCGTACTGGTGGGGCTGATCGAACGTGGCGACGTCACGCACGCGAGCCGGATCGAACACGGCGAAGTCCGCCTTCATCCCCGGACGCAGCACACCGCGATCTTCCAGTCCGAGCCGCTGTGCGGGAAACGCCGACATCTTCCGCACGGCTTCTTCGAGCGTGAGCGTTCCGCGCTCGCGCACGTAGGTGCCGAGCACCCGCGCGAAGGTGCCGTAGCTCCTCGGGTGCGGGTGGCCGCTGCCCGGCTCCGGGATCTCACCATCGCTCGCGATCATCGTTGCGGGATGCCGCATGATGCGTTCGATGTCGTCCTCGTTCATGGCGTGGAACACGCCGCTGCAGCCGCCCTGTGCGGTGATCCAGAGGACCGTTTCGGCCGCGTTCTCGAGCGTCGGCTCCATCCCGCGCTGCCGGGTCACGTCGGCGAGGGTTTTCCCTGCGAGCGACGGGTCCCACGAGCATCGTACGATCACCACGTTCTTCGGATCGCCGCCGCCGCGCTCGAGGCGGATGATCTCGGCGGACTCCGCCCGGATGCGTGCCCGCGTCGCGGCATCGTTCAGGCGTGCGCGCACGGCGGCGCGGTCGCCCTCCAGCGCCCAGGCCGGAAGCAGCGCCGACTGCACGCTGGTGCTCGACGCCGTGTAGGGGTACTGGTCGATGGTCGCGTCGACTCCGCGGGCGCGCGCCTCGTCGACTCGCCGCAGTGTCTCGACGCTTGCGCCCCAGTACCCGGGTCCCACGACCTTGTGATGCGTCACCTGCGTCGGCAGCCCGCCCTCCTCGCCGATGCGGATCGTCTCCTCGACGCTGGTCACCACGCCCGCGGCTTCGTCGCGCATGTGCGAGATGTGGATGCCACCCAGTGCGCCCGCTACGCGGGCGAGCTCGACCACCTCGGCTGTCGGGGTGAACGCACCGGGCGTGTAGAACAGGCCGGAGCTCAGGCCGAATGCGCCCTCCTCCATCGAGCGGCGGACGATCGCGCGCATCTGTTCGATCTCGGCAGGCGTAGCGGCGCGGTCTGCGTTCCCCATCACTTCGGACCGGACGGATCCCTGTCCGACGAAGCTGGCCATGTTGACGGACGTGCCGAGTGAATCGAGCGCGGCGAGGAACGGTGCGAGTGGCAGCGGTGAGCTGCCGTCAGGCCCCTCGACCAGCGTCGTCACGCCCTGCCGCACGTAGTTGTCGGCTGTCGGGCGTTCGAAGATGCCACGGCGCGCATGCGTGTGGATGTCGATGAAGCCCGGTGCGATGACCTGGCCGGCCAGGTCGATCACGCGCTTCGCGCTGCCGTCGATGGTAGGGGCGATGTGCACGATCTCGTCACCCCGCACCGCGATGTCGCCGACGTACCAGGGGTTGCCGGTGCCGTCGACGATGCGGCCGTTGCGCAGCAGGAGGTCGTAGCTGGCACCCCGGGGGTTCGCTGCTGAACCGACGCGATCGGCAGCAGCCGAGATGAATGGCGCCGCGAGGCGCTCCGCGAGCTCCGGCGTCATCGGCGCCGACCCGAGGTTCGCGAGTGCGGCCACGACCACGCGCGCATCCGGATAAAGGGTCAGGATCGCACGGCCTCCCACGGAGCCGCCCGTGTGTCCGACCCAGCGGCGACCCGCCGTATCGGTTCCCGACCGCCAGCCGATGCCGTAGTTCGTCGCGGAGCCGTCCGCGATACGCTGTGACGTGAAGAGCTCGGCGACGGTCCCGGGCCGGAGGAAGCTGCCGTCCAGGTGGGCCCAGCCGAAGCGAACCATGTCCTCGGTGTTCGAGATGAACCCGCCGCCCGCCCACTTGTAGCTGTTGTCGACGTATTCGGCGTTGAGCACGCGCCCGCTCTCATCGTCGCGCTCGTAGAAGTCTGCGCGATGCTGGATGATACTGTCGGTGTGCTCGGCGACGATCGAGCGCAGGCCGAGCGGCTCGAAGACTTCGCGTCGCATGTGCTCCAGGAACTCCTCGCCCGTTGCGCCCTCGATCACGGCGCTCACCAGGTTCCAGCCGTAGCTCGAGTACTGATAGCCGGTGCCGGGCTGGAACAGCAGCGTGTCGTCCTGGAAGATCGCGAGCCCTTCCGTCACCGTCGGGTAGCGGTCCCGGCTGAGGAACTCGCCGCCCCGGTAGTGGCGGATGCCGGCCGTGTGTCCGGCGGCCTGCCGCGTGGTGATCGGCCAGCGCTTTTCGGGGAAGGACGGGACGTAGCGCTGGACGGGCGCATCGAGATCGAGCCGCCCCTGCTCGACCAGGCGGCCGATCGCAGCGGCCGTGACCGGCTTCGATACACTGCCGATCCGCATGCGCGTCAGCGTGGTGACCGGAACGCGGTGCTCCAGGTTGGCAAAGCCGAAGCCCTCGGACCAGACGACGTCACCATCAATCAGGACCGCGACCGACATGCCCGGGATCGATTGCTCGTCCATGACTGCGGTCACGGTCGCCCGGGCCTGCGCGATCGCATCGGCAAAGGCGGTCGGCGCAGGTGCCTCGGCGGCCACGACCTGCGCGTGGACGCGGTGCGCCGGGTACGCCGTGGCCAGGCTCGCCACAGCGAGCAGGATGCAGTCAGGAATGAGACGGGTGCGTCGGCGGCACCGTCCGGTCGGCTCTCTCATGGTGTGGTCCTCGGGTTCCTGTGCGGGGCGTCAGGGCGGTCCGATCCTTGGACGGACCGCCCCGTCGTGCAGGCCTAGTAGCCGGCGTTCTGCGTAATGTTCGGATTCACGTCCACCTCCTCGAACGGAATCGGCAGAATGCAGAAGTTGCACGGATACGACATCGAAGCGCGTGTGCTCGTGTTGTCGACGCGCACGATGTCCTGCTTGTGTCTCATCAGGTCGTGGATGCGGTGCCCCTCACCGACCAGCTCGATCCTTCGCTCGATCAGGATCTCGTCGAGAAGCGCCTGCCCCGTCGCGGTCACGTCCGGTGCCGTGGCGAGCCCACGCTTGCGGATCAGATCCAGGTCTGCCTGCGCCGCCGCCGTGTTCCCGAGGCGGGCGTTGGCCTCGGCACGGTTCAGGTACACTTCCGAGAGCCGGATGACGGGGATGTTGTCATCGCCGGGCGCCAGCGGCCACTTGTTCACGCGCATGCTCGCGTAGATGCCGGTAAGCAGCGGATCGACGACGAACACGTCGTTCCGGACGTCGCCCGGCGGGATCAGGTTGAGCAGATCCTTCGACGGCAGGTAGTCACCGTAGCCGCTCGCGCGGTACATCCCTCCAATGCCCTCGTTGCCCTGGCGGTCCGCGGAGTTGTACTCGAGCTCGAAGATGGCCTCCGGCGAAGCACCGATGGAGAACTGGCTGACATACGTTGCACCGGTGGCCAGTGTGTACTTGTTACTCCCGATCACCGAGTCCGCCATGGCCACAGCCCTGCCCCAGTCCTCCATGTACAGGTAGATCCGGGAGAGTATGGCCTGCGCGCCGCTCCTGGACATCATGAACGGCGGATGGCGATCGGTGGTCATCCGGCCGAGGCCCGCCGTGAGGTCGGCCACGGCCTGCCCGTACACCTCCGCCACCGTGCTCCGACCCGGGCGCGCGGTGATGTCCGACGCCAGCACGATCGGCACGCCCGGGTGACCGGCATCGGCCGTGAACGTGTAGTGCTGGGCGTACATCCGCGCGAGGTCGAAGTACGCGAGCCCGCGCAGGGCGTACGCTTCACCGATGATCTGGTTGTACTCGGCCTGCTGCGATGCGGGCGGCGTGAACTCCGCGTTGATCATCCGGTTGAGCCGATCGATCCCCTGGTACACGGCGGCCCACAGCTCGCGCTCGTACATGTGGCCGGAGATCACCTGGCCCTCGAAGTCGGCGAATTCCTTGTACCGGTTCGCCGTGCTGTTCTTCTTGATGTCCTCGCCCATGATGTCGGACATGATGTACATGCTGCGTCCGTACCAGGCGTTGGACTGCATCGCGTCGTACACGCCGACGATCGCGGCGCGGAAATCATCGACGGTCTGGAAGTAGATCGCGTCCGACACGGACTGGTGCGGCTCCAGGCCGAGGAAGTCGGAGCACGCCGTGCTTCCCGCCGCAACCGGCAGGAGCAGCGCCAGTGTCAGGACCTTCGTATGCCTCATGATCCCACCTCGTTCCTGTGATTGATGGCCGGTGTTCGTTCGTTGGGTCGTCATCAGAACACGGACCTGAAGCCGATGCTGATCGTCTTCATGTTGGGCGACGTCGTCTCGTACACACCGTCGAACGGCTGCTCGGGATCGATGTGCAGATCGCTGTCCCCGACCCAGGTCAGGAAGTTCGTGAGCTTCGCGTCCAGGCTGAGCGACTGCATGCCCACCCGACCGGCCAGCGAATCCGGGATCCGGTACGAGAGGCTCACGTCCTTGAGGCGGACATAGTCACCCTTGAACAGGTAGCGGGCGTTGTAGTTCGGGTTGTTGTTCGCGCTGCCGCCCCACACCTGCCGCGGAACCTTGGCGTTGTCGCCCGGCTGCTGCCAGCGGTTCTCCCAGGCCCACTGCGACGTGGAACGCGGCAGGAACGCGCCATCGCCGTTGTAGTAGCGGGCGGCGTACTCGTAGATGTGGTGGCCGAACGCGTAGATCGCGTTCGTCTGAACCGTGACGGGCCCGGCGCTGGCGGACAGGCCGAAGCTCCCGATGTACTTGGGCGTCGCCGTCTTCCCGTCATAGATGCGGTCGGTCTCATTCAGGAGACTCGTCGTCGCCGTCTTCGTTTCGTCGGTGTAGTAGAGCGGATCGCCCGTGGCGGGATCCACGCCCGCCCACGGGTACAGGAAGTACTCCTGGTAATCCCGCCCCTCTTCCCGCCGGAACGCTCCGTCGACGTACGCATCGCCGAGCTTCGTGATCTCGTTGTTCTGGCTGGTGATGTTGAAGTTGGCACCCAGGTCGAAGCTCTGTCGGCGCAGTACGCTCGCCTGCACCGAGAACTCCCAGCCCCAGTTCTCCATGTCGCCGTAGTTCTGCAGCATGTTCCGGAAGCCGGTGGTGTAGGATACCGGCACGTTGAGCAGCAGGTCGCTGGAGACCTTTCTGTACCACTCGAGTGCGCCGCTGAACCGGTTGTCGAGGACGGCGTAGTCGATGCCGACGTTGAACGCCGCCTGGGATTCCCAGGTCAGGTTCCGGTTCTCCACCTGCGACGGCCCGGAGCCCGGCAGGTTGTAGTACGTCGGCGCAAAGCTGTACAGCCCCTGCCACTCGTATGAGCCGATGTCGGCGTTCCCGATCTCACCGTACGATCCCCGCAGCTTCAGGTAATCGACGAACGAATTGTCGGCGAGGATCGAGTTGGTAAGGGTGTAGCCGAGGCCGAGCGACCAGAAGTTACCGTACCGCATGTCCGGCCCGAACTTGGACGAGCCGTCACGGCGCACCGACGCCGACACCAGGTACGTGCCGTCGTAGTCGTAGTTCGCGCGCGCGAACATGGAGGCGAAGGAGTACGCCAGCCGGTCCGACGAGCCCTGCGTCAGCGCGGCGCTGGCGCCCGTCTTGAGCGACGGGTGGGCAAAGCCGGAGCCGCTCGCGCGGACCCGGTTCCTGCTGGTCTTGCTCGCTTCGACGCCCACCACGGCATCGACATGGTGCGCGTCGCTGAATACGTCCGCGAAGGACAGGGTGTTCGTTCCCTGCCACGCCAGCACGTTCGCGCGACCCTCGTCGAAGCCACCACCCAGGTTCCTGCTGTCCCCGAAGCGCGGGTTCTGGTACTCGTAATCCGAAACGCTGTAGAGGTCGAAGCCCCACGCCGACGACAGCGAGAACCGGTCGTCGAACGTGAACGTACCGGTGAGGTTTTCGATGACGCGCGTCGTCTCGCGCTGCCAGACGTCCTCCTTCAGACCACCCACGGGATGGTACGCGCCCATGATGTTGGTGTGCCTGGCGTACCACTCGCCGTCTTCGTCATACATCGGAATGACGGACGGCATGAACACGACCTGGTAGAACGGCGCCCGGAATGCGGTGCCGTCCTGGTGGGCGTTCTGCGACGTGTGTGACAGGCTCAGGTTGTTGGCGAGGCGGAACCGGTCCGAGATCCGGGCCGTCAGGTTCGACCGCCCCGAGTACCGGTCGAAGTCGGTCGAGATCACGACACCGTCCTGCAGGAACGCGCCGCCGGAGACGAAGTACGTCAGGTTCTCGGTGCTGCCGCGCGCGCTCAGGTCGAACTGCTGCGTCGTTCCGCGCTGCGTGATCAGGTCCAGCCAGTTGTTGTCCTCACGAACCGGAAACGCGTTCTCGAACTGGGTCTCCGCAGCCTCGCGGCTCATGCCCGCGTTCATCCGCGACTCGATGTAGAAGTCGTGATAGTCGGATGCGTTCAGCCCCTGGTGCAGGTTGGTGAACGCCAGGCTCGAGAAGCCGGTCAGGTAGTTGAACTCGAACTGGGGCCTGGCCGCCTGGATGCTGTTTCCCGCCACGCCGCCCTTGGTCGTGATCAGGACGACGCCGTTCGCGCCCCGCGACCCGTAAATCGCGGTCGACGCCGCGTCCTTCAGAACCACGATGCTTTCGACATCATTGGGATTCAGCGAAGCGAGCGTGTTTGCGCTGCGACCCGAGTTGGCAAAGCCGGTCAGGTCCAGACCCGCGGCATCGTTGAACAGGGGGATGCCGTCCACCACGTAGAGGGGTTCACTACCGGCGGTGATGGAGCCGACGCCCCTCACCCGAACGTTGATGCCGCCGCCGGGCGTGCCATCCGCACTCGTCACCACGATGCCGGGCGTGCCCTGCAGCGCCGTCTGCAGCGATGCGGTCGGAAGCTGCTTCAGCTCGTCGGCGGAAACGGACAGCACGGACCCAGTGAGCGCTTCCTTGCGCGACGTGCCGTATCCGGTGGCTACGATCTGCTCCAGTCGGAGCGCGTCTACGCGCAGCACGGCTTCGATCCGCGCCGGCTGATCGGCCGAGACGGTTACCTCCGTCCGGTACGTGGCGTATCCGAGAAAGCCTACCTCGACCTGGTGGCGACCGACGGGGACACCTTCGATGACGAACGACCCGCTCGCATCGGACATCGTGCCGATCTGTGTCCCGGCGACCACGATCGACGCACCAGCGACGGCCGTGCCGGTGCCTTCCTCGATCACCCTGCCCAGGATCGTGCCGCGGGCGTCCTGCGCGTTGACAGGTGCGACCGTGACCACGCTCAGCAGAATGAGCAGTATGAATGAAGCGACGCCCGAAAGCCTGACCTTGCCGTGCTTGCACATGCCGGACACTCTCCTTGTCTCAGACGTAGGCACTGACAACGACGAACCGGCTGGTGGAGACAACAGGACGTCCATCTGCTCCCCCGCTGAAAAGGGTGATACGTCACTTGCGTCGTGACTGCGCTCGGTGTTCGACTTCACGCCTCGCTCGCTGCCGCGACCTGCTGCCAGAGTCGGAAGAAGTTGCCACCCATGATCTTGCCGATCTCCTCGTCGCTGTAGCCCGCGTCCATGAGCGCGTCCACGATCGCGCGAAAGTTCGCTTCTTCACCGAACTCCGGGATGTACTCCATCCCCCGCAGGTCGCTCGCGATGGCCACGTGATCGATGCCCACCAGGTCCCTCACATGACTGATGTGCGCGACCATGTCGGTGACGCTCCCGAGCGCCTTCGCGGGCCAGATCCCGATGATGCCTCCGCGCGCGGCGATCGCCTCGATCTCCTCGTCGGTGATGTAGCGCGCACCATCGTGCAGCGCCTTGACGCCCGTGTGGCTGAAGACCATCGGCTGGGAGGAGACCTCCAGCGCGTCCATCAGTGTCGGGGTGTTCGCGTGGGCGAGGTCGACGATGATCCCCAGGCGGTTGGCCTCACGGATCAGCTCGCGGCCGAAGTCCGTCAGCCCCTCGTCGATGTACGGCTCCGTCTGCTTGTGGCCGACGTCGTTGTTCAGGAAGTGGATGAGCTGGACCAGACGCACCCCGCGACGATGGATCTCGCGCAGGTTGTCGAGACTCCCCTCGATGCCGTCCGCGCCCTCCAGCGCCGCCATGATCGAGAGCTTCCCCTGCCGCTTCGCCTCCAGCACCACATCGGGTGAAACCGCGAGCACGGCGTCACCGTCCTCCACCGTCCTCGTGATCCGCGCGAGCCGATCCAGCATGAAGGCGAAGCCGTCGCCCGGCTCGAGCGGGTAGACCTCGTCACCTCGGAGGCGTGGTACGCTGCTGCCGTCCGCCCCGGTGTAGCCGCCGTGGAACGCCGCGTCGCTGCTGACGTTCGCGACGATCAGATCGATGTTGCCGCGCCGATACGTCGCCAGCTCGTCCGCCTCGATCTTCTCGACATTCGCGCGGTGAAAGCGGCTGGGGTGGGCGTGGATGTCCGCGAAGACGTGGTCCTGGTGGATCGCCGCGACCCGCGCGTCCCGCTCCGCGACCTGCGAGTCCGGCCCGGACTGGCATGCGCCAAGCGCCAGTCCCACGAGGAGCACCCTGCCGGTAGTTGCCGCGAACGCCATGACGTCTCTCCTGACCCTGGTGAACCGATCAGAGGCGTCGGCCACGCGACGACCTCACACACGCAATGCACGGCGATGCCCGCCGCTTCCCCGAGGAACGGCGCAGCTTCGCCCCGAACGCCCGGTGCGTTCGGCGCCCGCGAGGCGTACGACGACTGCACGCGACAGACGCGCAGCGCCCCGGCCGTCGGCCACGACGGCGCCCACGGGCAATCAGCCCTCGTGCTGTTGATGCGATGCAGATCCGGACGTGCCGGATCATCAGTCCAGGGTCAGCAGTGCAGGCAGTCGCGGAGTCCCGTTACCGCTGCACTCTGACATATCGTTCGCGAGCGGGCGGCAGGACGGCGTCCGGCCACCAGGCGGCGGTGTCCCCGAGGCGATGGGTGTCCGTTCCCACCATCGCCTTTGGCGACCCGCCCGCCTCACGCTCATCTGCGTCAGGCAGGTCTATCGCGCCGCGTGCGACGCGGCGTTCCATATTTTGGAATTGATTTCCAGTTTGAGGGTACTGCGGGGGCGAGATTTCGGCAAGCTCCCGCCCCGTCAGCGGCTCTGTGCGCCTGCGTCGTTCGCCCCCGGCAGCCCCGCGGCCGGCGCATCGCCCCACCACCAGAACGTCGGCCCGGGCCGCTCGCGCGGGTACACCTCCGCGAGCGTGTCCGCGTCGTAGAGCCGACCGTTCTTCATCACCAGCCGCAGCGTGTTCGTGTTGCGGATGTCGTCGAGCGGATTCGCGGCGAGCACGAGCAGGTCCGCGAGCTTGCCGGGCTCGATCGAGCCGAGATCCTGGTCGAGGCCGATCGCGTCCGCGCCGTGCAGCGTGGCCGCGCGCAGCACCTGGTGCGGCGTCATCCCACCCGAGGCGAGCGCCCACATCTCCCAGTGGAAGCCGAGCCCCTGCGTCTGGCCGTGGCTGCCCACGCCGACGCGGCCACCGGCATCGACGAGCCGCGCGGCAAAGCGCGCATGCTCGTCGAACACGTGTTCCTCGGGCATGGTCCACTGGCCGCGGCGACGGGTGGCGCGGTCCACCTCGTCGTGCGGTGTGAGCCGTCTCAGCTTCGCATCGTCGTGCACGTCCTCCCGCTCGTAGAACCAGTTCGCGGCGGGCGGGCCGCCGTAGGTGACGAGCAGTGTCGGCGTGTACGTCGTGCCATTGGCGACCATCAGGTCGACGATGTCGCCGTAGAGCGGCTGCACGATCCAGTTGTGCTCGTGCCCGGGGTAGCCGTCCAGGTTCTGCGTCAGCTCCAGCCGGAAATTGAGCGATGCCTCGGTCGTCGGCATCAGCTCCAGCTCGCGCGCGGCCATCACGATGAGCTGCCGCTGCAGCCGCGTGCCGGCCGTGTACTGCTTGATCGTGCCGGTGCCGTAGTACTCCTTGTAGCGGCGGAGCACGGTGCGCGCGTCGTCCAGTGTGCGGATGCCGTCGTTGCGGTCGATGCCGGGGCCCGTGTGGAAGATGCGCGGCCCGAGGATGTCGCCGGTCTCGACGAGGTCCGCGTACGTGAGGATGTCGGTCAGCGTGGTC